>CAYWNG010000097.1:0-14627 GCA_964458685.1 uncultured Pirellulaceae bacterium | reverse complement strand
TCGCCAGTTGCGACACGGCCTCGGCTGACACGGTCAGAAACAGCTTCCAGCGGCAGTTGTGAGTGATGGCGTACTACGAAGAAGGCTTTTCGAAAATCCAGTTCAAATAGAAAGTAGGTCGTGCAAAAATTCCGGTCGGCGATCCAAACCGATCTTTCTTCGACGTCGCGCTCAAATAGGTCCAGTAGAATTGCGCGCTCCTGTTTGTGTGCATCTTCACAAGGCTGACAGTCTACAACCAAGCCTCGCAGTGGATCGTAAACGACCAAGGTTTGGCCTGGCAGAGGTCCAGCGGCTACATTGCGCAGTACCTTCAGGCGACGTTGACTAGCTGGATGATGATTGCCGTCGAGTATGCGTACTTCGAAACCTGGAATTGGTGATTGATGGAGCACACCTAGATGATCGATGACCTCTTTGGCTTTGGCTGCCGTCTGCACTACCAGTTGCCGAGATACCTCCGCTTCCACATTGTTAATCTTGTTGTAAACCGATTTCGCAGAGACCGAGAAGAACTCCTTCAGGTGGACAAAGCTCGCATGCACTGAAGGCTTCATACGACAAACGACCAGCGTCATTAGCTCGACAATGCTGGAGAACAGAAGTTGTCGTTCGGATTGGATGACTGCATGTTCGCGAAAGATGTTGTTGATGAATTCAGGTGAAAGAAGATTCTCCAGCGAAGCTCGCACCATAGTTGGAATAGGAGAGGTCTTAATCAGCCGATCTAGAAATGCCTGCATTGTTCGAACCCAGTTAGAATTGTTGGGCTCGGTCCCTCGATGATGATGCCCGTGGCTCCCTGGCAGCGTTTAGCATTCTTCGCACTCTCTTGACTTGTGGCAAGCCCCGCCTATCATTCGCTCGCTGACGACCTTCAAAGCACTGGAGTCGCTGCCCTCTACCATGGGCTTAGATGTTGTGGCCATAAGGCGCGGCTCTGAAGTCTTGCTTAAAGAACCCGATCTTTGGACCCTTGCGGCCCAAGTCCGTGCTTAAGCCGCGAAAACGCGATTTAGCAAGAGCAAAGCGATACCGCAACTTCGACGGTAGGATACTTTGCTAGCGCCGATTTGATACTTTGAACTTTCTCCCACCTGTCGAAGATTATTGCGGTGCGCCAGTCGTTGATTTCGAAGAGATAAACATGTTTTGAATCGATGTGGACAACCGCGCCGCCTTGCCATCCGTCCTCACGTTCCATCAATCCTGCGAGTAAAACATAATCGACTGCAACATTCTGCTTTGCAAGGCAATCACGCACGTTGTCAAATGCTTAGTCTGAGCGAAGCATCTCTGTGAGCTCTTCGACTTCCTGTTTTAGAAGATGCTTCGAAAAGTTTGGCATCACTCACCCGCATCCTTGATTTTGGGAACGGCAAATGTCTGACGTCACCAAGCCCGTACGTGGCAGCATCCATTAAGTTTGCACAATTCGGGCTTTAGTGCACGGATTTTTTGTCTCTTTATGGTCGACGTAAGAGCCATTTCGCAGAATCTTGAGATGTGTGCATTACACCCAACAGAATCACCTCGGTGTTCGATAGTTCGTAAAAAATCACATACGGAAATCGCTCGACAGGCCAGTAACGAATACCGTAGTCAGACGCCGTTCGGCGCTCAGGGTCTTCGATCAGTAGGTTCACGGCACTCCGTACCCGACTGACAAAGTCAGCACCGAGACTTGGGTGCCGAGCATCGTACCAGTCTGCGCCATCAATCACATCAGAATGAAAAAGCGGATGATAGCGCAGCGTTCTAGGCATTTCGAGAACCGTCGATGCGTTTCCAGACCTCTTCGTGCGTCATGCCAAGATTTGGGTCAGCGATCATCTCGTCACGCCTCCGCGTTGCCTCCGCGATCGACCATTTTGGAAGCGGTAGCGGTGATGCTGCTAAGTCGTCCCAAATCTGTTCAACCAAACGAAGCTTTTCGATGGGGTCAAGGCCCCGAATTGTATCTATGTAGATGTCCATGACACCTCCTTTGCGGTTATTCTATCCAACCTTGGGTTTACAGTCAAAATCGGTCAATCCATCGCTTTTGGGGAGTGTCGTTCCTTTTCTTGAGGCAACCAATCGTATAACTGGCCGTCTACGCAGCTCGATTCAGTTCACGATCTTGTGTCAGCTTTACCAAGCGTTCTTCTAGCGCATTGACGCGCCGGCACAAGTAGTGAATGGGTGGGATGGTCATGAAACAAAGCGGGATCCACATGCCCCAGAATATCGAGACTCCGCCGCCCTTCATCAGTGTCGAAATCAGATGAGTCCCTATGTCCATGAGCGCTCCACTGCATTGTACTCTAGTCAGTTCCAGACTTCACTTGAGGCATCCAATCGGATCCTTCAAGCAGCGCTAGGGCGGTAATCGCCGTACGCGAGAGGTAGACCGAGTCTTTGTTGAACTTTTGAGCCTCGGCAATCGTTCGCTTTTGCCACTGTGCGACTTCGTTTGGCGGGCTTACATGAATAGAGGCCAAATACCATCGCTCAATAGGCGCTTGAGGAGCGTCTCCTCCGTCCGGAGCGAATTGCTTGTTGACATACTCCCAAGGAGCGTTGTTTTTAGAGGAGATCCAAGTCAGTCCAACTAAGTTCGCCATCCCCACAGCGCCCATTTGCTGCTTCGAGTCACCCTCATGAACTTGGAACTTGCCATCTACGTGCAAGACAAAGGCGAAGAGCTTCTCGTCGGGACGAAAAAAGGATTGAAGCTTCGAAGCCACGGCTTCCTTTTTCAACTTTGCATCGTTCGATTTTTCTTTGTCGCCTAAGGCTACAAATAAGCGCTGGGCAGCGACGAGTCCGCCGTGGGTTTCGATGTTGTCCTGAATGTACTTCATTTTGCGATCCGGCTTATCCCATGTCAGTCCGTCATCGTAAACCGAGTTGAGTGCGTCTAGCGCTTTAGCAGCAGCCTCTGCAATACGTTTGGGAAGTTTCTTTGTGGTTCGCTGATAACGATCTACTGCCATCAAGTAGGTTGCCGCATATGAATCGACCGAATCACGAGTCCCATTGTCTTTGTAGCCGGAAGCAATCCCGCCTTCCCAGTCATTGATGCTTCCATCGGCTAGCTGAGCCTTCGCGTACCACTCCAACCAAGCTAAGACGCGATCTCGGTCTTTCGGGTTCTTTCCTGAAAGCAAAGCCATCGCTGCAAAGTTTCCGAAACACGGTCGAATCCAAACAGGATCACCGTTGGACTTCATCCGAAACGCGCCGTCGGGAAGCTGAGACGCTCGAATCAGCGCGAGGCAGTTTTCGATAGCCGCCTTCTTGTCATCCTTCGCTGATGAGGTGCTCAACGCGCAAAGAAAGAGGACAAATGCTATAGCGAGATGTTTAAGGTTTGGTAGTTGCGGAAGGTACATAGTTTATCACGTGGTTCTCGAGAGAGACCGTCGCCAAGGATGTTTGTGAAACTCTAAAGTAGGCTTTTGACGATTACGCGAATTCACTGTTCTGTTTTGTCTCCGTCGTTGAAATTTTGATCGCCACCCCGTGGCCGTCCATCGGTTGCTTTCAGCTTCGTGAATGTCTTGAAATCACACAAAGTTACGTTGAATTCTATTTCCATACCCGACCTTCGAATAAGCACGACTAGATCATCACCAGGTTTCGTCGAACTTAGGAAAGACAGTACTTGGTCGACAGTTTCAAACTTACTGCGATTAATTTCAAGAATTTCATCTCCAACCAGTATTCCTGCTTCAGACGCCGGTCCACCTGCTACTGTTTCACGCACTGACAATTCACCTGAACTATCACTGAACGACGCACAAAGCATTCCGTGTTTCGGTACTTTGCCCTCATAGATTGCTACTGGCTCGCGTAAAGGGCCACCCTGTTCACATCCAGCAAAAGGCATTACGAACGCGATTGCAAAAGCTGTTCGCGTTCTTTCGCATTAGTCAAAATTCTGTTCTAATGCTGCGAGTCGTTCAGTTATTGGTTCGAGCTTTGCGAGGGATCGAAATTGTTGACTGTCAAAATCGCTCTTATCTTCTTGGAGCGAGAAACGTTGAAGTCAAACTCAACAGCTTTCCCGGGTTGGATATCTATTAATTCCGTCTTTAATTCGATTGCATCCAGGACTGGGAGCCGTTGACCATTGACTACAGGAACAGTCTCACCGGAAGCAGTGCTCTTTCGGTAGCTTACCTGCACGCGATGCTTACCGTCACTCGCTTCTTCCAATTTGCCATTCACCAGGACTTTGTCTTTACCGTTCTGGGTTCGGCTGAAGAACGTTCTGCCCGAGTGAACGAGAATCTCAATGGTTTCACGGGTTCTTGAGTCTGGCTCTTGCGCGCCGTTAGGTAGATCGCTGAGTTCGGTAGTCTCGAGTTTAAGCAAATAGTCGGACGCGCCGGCGTTGGCGCTTGCGAGCAGAGTCAAAAGAATTGAAGCGAAAAAGCGGTAACTCATTACGAATTCCTTTTCTAATAGTTCCGTACAGCCGGCAGCTTTATTCTACGATATTCTACGATATTCTACGTTCAAGATAGAATCTTCCAGTAATCTCCCTGCCGGGTTCTTCGGGCTCTGGGATTGACCAGTTACCCGAAATTACTCGAAAATCGTCAGAGATCTCGCCTTGGTATCTCACAATCATGCATTGCACAGACTGATCCAGGGAAAGTCCATTCAATCGGTATTCAATTTCCTGGTATCCCTCATAGCGTTTGCTAAAGACTATTGAGAAACCTTTGATTTCACCCGCGATGAGTGAAGTGGTTGGCAAGCTTGAGCAAAATTCAATTTCGCCGTGTTGTGTATCCGGAAATTGCGACTTGACGTCTTCAATGAACTGTTCGATTTTTTCGGCAGCCATCCCTGAGTCAACCAGCAGCTTTCGGAGTGGTTGTTTGTGTTTGGGTTCACAATCAATCATTTGCCCTGTGACTTTGGTACCGCGATGTTTTAGCGATAACTCAATCGGGTAAGAGTTGCCATGTTGCTCGTAGTATCCTTTCCAGAGGCCACTTGCGGCACCTTGGGCAAACAGACTGGCAAACCAATTCATACAGTTCTAGCCTATAGCATAGGGCGAACGATGAGCACCGAGTTGATGCCAAGCATACCGAATGAGTTGTTCAAGACGTAGGTGACTCGGTCGACTTCTCTGGGTTGATTGATCACTAGCCCAGGCAAATCGCATTCGGGATCGAGCTCGTCGACGTTGATTGTCGCGTGGCAGACTTTATCTTGAAAGGCAGGTAAGTTGCCGGCTAATTCCAAGGCACCAGCCGCTCCCATCGTGTGGCCGATAAAACTCTTCGTGTTATTGATGAAGGTGTTCGGACAGTTGGCAAACACCGAGCGCAAAGCTTGACACTCCTGAGCGTCACCGCTGGCGGTTCCTGTAGCATGAGTGCTCACAATGTTAATGGCGTCCGCGGTCAGGCCGCCACGCTTGAGAGCAAGCTGTACGCATTGAGCTTGTCGTTCTGGGTTGGGCAAAACGAAATCGGTTGCGTCGGTATTGATGGCGTACGAAACGATCTCGGCGATAATGTTGGCTCCACGCCGTTTTGCGTCGCTTAGTCTTTCGAGCACATATAGGCAGGCTCCTTCTGAAACGACAATGCCATTGCGACTGGTGTCGAAAGGTCGCGAAGCTTTGGCGGGGTCGGCATGATGAGCCAAAGCGCCTTGACTCTTGAAGCTGGCGAAGATTCCGAAAGTGTGAATACTTTCAGACACGCCACCTGCAATAGCTAAGTCGCAATCGCCGCAGCGGAGCATCTGTGCGCCTTGAACAATGCCCACGTTCCCAGCGGCACAAGCAGCCCCCAGAGTGTAGTGTGGTCCAGTAATCCCCATATTCAGCGCGATTTCGCCGGCAGGGTTGTTAGCAACTGTTCGTGGATTGTGGTGGTGTGACCAGAATTGAACGTCGTAGTCAAACTGCTTGATCTGATAGATCTCGTTTTCCGTTTCCACGTTGCCGTGCTCGGTGACGCCGATATAGATTCCAACGGTTGACTTGTCGACATTAGCCCAGTCCAGCCCTGCATTGGCGACAGCTTGGTTGGCTGCCCAAATCCCGACAGCTCCAGCTCGCGTGCCTCGTCGAACGTCTTTGCGAGACTGATATTGCGTAACTGGAAAATCACAGATTCCGGCCAAAGTCTTTCCGACATAACGAATCTCGTACTCTTGAACACCGCTACGACCGTTCAACAAGCTATCCCGAAGCGTCGCCAGATCATTGCCTGCTGGGCTGGTGAGTCCAATCCCGGTCATCACAATGCGCTGTTCGTCGGGAAGTTGTGCGGCTTTGTCGGGAGCGTTCATTGAAATCTTCGAGCCAACGAGTGTTTTTGAGGGAGCTTGATGTGTGGAGTTCTGGGAATTCGAACAGCAGTTCTAGGATGGAGTATTGTGGGCGTTTCGGCCATTCTCGGCAACCCTTACACGAATCCGGTAGCGCTGGGTTACAGCAACACTGGGGATTGCGGTAGCGGGATTCACCAGAATTCCAGCAGTCCAGGGGATTCTTGTGGGGGAATGCGGTTTTTCACAACCCGCTGCGTCAGCGAGGGACGGCTGCTAACGCGTCGCATTTTGAAGTTGCGCTTTTTGGATTAAAGGCCGAAGGGCTGGCCGTTTACCTACTTAAGCTTGAACACCCAGCCCGTTGGGCTGGGCTAGGTAAACGGCCAGGGCTTCGCCCCTAAAACCAAATAGCGCAACTTCAAAACTGACACAGTGGGGTGAGAATAAAGAGTCTATCGCAATGGTTTGGGAAGTGGCGTGTAGTGAGAGCGATTCTGTATATTGAGCTAGCTTCACTTTCAAAAACTCGATTGCAGGAATAACCCTATGCGGCTCGACGGGCGAACAGCCTTCATTACCGGCGGTACTCAAGGCGTCGGCGCGGCGATCGCTGCGCGACTGGCAGAAGCGGGTTGTAACTTGGTGATTCATGGACTTCGTCACGATGAATACGCCGAACAAACAATTTCTGTGTGTAAGTCGCATGGTGTCGAGGTGCAGTTGATTACAGCCGATCTATCGTTGCCGGCGCCCGAAGTGATTCCTGGGCTGGTTGAACGATTGCTAAAGCTCGCGCCCACGACATCGATCTTGATCAACAATGCGGGGACGTTTTGTGACAAGCCTTTCTTGGAGATGGATTGGGAGACTTACCAAAGAACGATGCGGCTGAACGTTGAGGCTGGATATTTCCTCACGCAAGCCTTTGCCAGAAAGTGGGTTGCGGAGCGAATTGCTGGCCGAGTCTTGTTCACAGGCTCGATCAATGGAATGCTAGCCGAAACTTGCCATACGGCTTATGACACGAGCAAGGGAGCGGTTCGCATGATGGTACGCTCGCTGTGTGTCACGCTCGCACCGTTGGGCATCCGCGTCAATTCGATGGCACCGGGACTGGTTGTGACACCTTTGACGGCCTCTGCTCTAGATGCCTCGAATATGGACTGGATGAAACTTCACACTCCGAATGGGCAGGTGCCTGGGCCGGAAGCCTGTGCCGGAGCAGCGTTGTTTTTGGTAAGCGATGAAGCCGAACACATCCATGGTCAAACTCTATTCGTTGATGGCGGTATGAGCGTTTGGCAGCAGCCGGACTTGCCCAAAGGTTGGGCGGATAAGCTAGGCTAGGATTTAATCCGTGGGAAAATCCTCGTTTTTCTTTAGCCGAAGAACTGAGTGACCTAAGGTGTCCAGCCGCACGCGATGATAGATGCAACGAACGACAGCAGTGCTGAACGTTGGTTGTAGGAAGTCACTCTAACAATGCGGTAGAGCAAATCATGGACAAGCGAATCATTTCTCAAGCGATGCAATGTTCGGACGAATTGGTAGTCACTTTGGACTATGTGGATTCTAAAGGAAAATCCAGTAGCCGAGTCGTTAGTCCGATTCGTTATCTTTCAAGCGATCGATTTCTAGCGCTTTGCCTTTGCCGCTGCGAGCCGCGTCAATTTCAAATCGATCGATGCAGCAATTTGAAGCTCCGTCCAGCCGCAAACTACACCATGCCTGTAGCAATGAGTTCAGCAATGTAAGGCGAACTACGGTGTGGCGGGATTTGCCCGTGTTTTGCAGTGGGATTCGCTCGAATTCTGGACCGGAATGCATGGTTTTGGTGGTTGTCTTTTCGGTGACCGATAGCCAAAATACTACGCTCTTTTCCTCGTCAACCCACGGCGACCAATCTCCCCCAGAACCACTTACGGTGACTTAGCATGACCAGTCTTCCAAATAATTCCACTCGACGATCCTTCGTCAAAAAGGCAGCCGGAGCTGGCCTTGTGGCTGCGACCACACCTCTCATCCTTCCCAAGCTGTACGCCCGGCAAGACTCTGCTAACTCAAGGCTTGGTGTCGCTTGCATCGGCGTTGGTGGTCGAGGTTCGGGAATCGGTTATGAGGCTGCCGAGCTTGGTCAGATCATTGCTTGTTGTGACGTGAGCGAAAATAACGCTAAGAACTTTGCTAAGCGTCAGATCGACAAAGGCCGCGATTGCAAAACTTACAACGACTATCGGGAAATGTTCGAGAAGGAGAAGGGAATCGATGTTGTAACAATCGGCACTCCCGATCACTGGCACGTCAAGATTGCCATCGATGCGTTGAAGGCTGGCAAGCACGTCTATTGTGAAAAGCCACTCACGCTGACGATCGAAGAAGGACAACTGGTCCAAGAAGCTGTCAAGAAGTATGGCAAGACTTTCCAAGTTGGTACACAACAACGCACTGAGTTCGATCGTCGGTTTATCAAGGCTGTTGCCATCGCGCGAAGCGGACGACTGGGCACTAAGTTGGAAGCGATTAGTTCCGTAGGCAAGTCGGCTTCAAGAAGCCCAGACAAAGACAAGCCGTTTGGTCCGTTTCCAACCTCGCAACCACCCGAGGGCTTTGATTGGGATCTCTGGCTAGGACCAGCTCCCAAGGTTGACTTTTGCGATCAGCGCGTCGGTTGGAATTTCCGCTGGTGGTTCGAGTACTCCGGCGGACAAGTCACCGACTGGGGCGTTCACCACACCGACATCGCCTTCTGGGCATTGGCTGGCGATGATGGTCAAGCGATCGAAGCGGTTGGCACAGGTGAATTCATGGGAGTTCAGCGTGAGCAGTCTCTCGCCTACCTGCTGGGCAAAGTTAAGCCTGCCGAAATGCCTGTAGCCTTCAACGTCGCTTACACCTTCGACGTGGACGTGACTCTTTCGACTGGTAACAAAATTAAGGTCGTGAGCGGTGAAAACGAACTGATCATCGGTGGCGAGTTGGGGCGAATTCGAGTCAACCGCGGTTCGCTCAAGGGTAAGCCAGTCGAGGATATCGATGCTGATCCAGTAGCCAAGAAAGAGATCGAAGACTTGATGGTTAAGGTCTACGGCGGCGAACTTCCTGCTAGCCACATGACCAACTTTTTTGAGTCGGTCAAGTCTGGCAAGCAACCCGTCGCTAACGTGCGTGAACACGTTCGCGCTGTCAACGCAACGCACTTGGCCAACATCGCGTTGCTGACTGGTCGCACGGTCAAGTTCGATCCACAGACTCAGACTTTCGCTAATGATGCAGAAGCCAACCAGTTGATCAAACGTCCGCGCCGCGAAGGCTACGAGATTACGGTGTAGGCTTCAGACTACTTTTGCAAGCCTAAGAGAATTTACTAACTGCGAGTGCTTCGAGTGCTCGCAGTTTTCTTTTGTAGCGGCAGTATCTGGATGGCCTATCCGGTATTTCGGACATTGCCGCTAGTTATCTTTGCCACTGAAGTTGCCCATTATCGCTTGACGGCGAGGAGAGGGCTGAAGCGTTCGTCACGCCTGATCCAACTGGTGTCGATGGCATATCGTACTGCGCAGTTGCGACATCGCTCATGCCTGTTCCAGTAAAGTTGGAACCGCCGTAACTTGCCGTTGAAGGCAGTTGCCCGGAAGCTGGCGCAAGTCCACCATTCCCACTCAGCGGTGCCCCATTCGTAGAAGCCCCGTTCGTAGAAGACCCGCTCATCGATGCACCGTTGGTCATTGGCGCGGGTGCAGCGTTCCCATAGTAGTTTCCAGGAACTTGGTAGCTATTGGTTCCGATTGGCGGAACGCGAGTGATGCTTTGTGCCGAGTAGCCTCCCATGCCTTGGCATCCAGACATGCCAAGAATGCACAGGACCGATAGGCTGATTGTACGACGCATAGCCATGACTCCGAGGTTCAACGACGACTCACCGGCAACTACCGCGGTTGCGACGAGACATCTCGCGACAATGGTGACACTAGCTTTTCATGCTGAAAAACTCCAGGTCATTTCGCTAGAGTTTGTTTCCGTGGAGTTTGTCTCGCTACAGTTTGTTTCGCTGGGATTTGTTTCACTGGAGTTCGATTCGCTGCCGGTGCTGTCGCTGAATTCAATGCTGCCAATTTCTTAAGGTGAGATCCGCTAGGGGCGAGTGCATTGGGCTCGACATTTGCTTCTATTTGCTTCTTCGGCATGTTGCTTCGGGGATAATCCATGCTAGCAACTGTCTTGCAGGACCTCTTAGGTCAATGATTTCGCATACAATGAGGGCTTCTTTGGGGGCGAGTTTACTTCAACATCTTGGATGGGTGCGGCGATGCTTCGAAGCTCTGTTACGGCTAGTTCACTTCACGGTAGGCTTTTTGCGTGGGCATTAGGTTGGATCACGATTGCAGTTTTCGCTGGTCAGGTTGCTGCCCAACCGATGGATCGATCGGGATACATCAAAGCGAACTACAAGAAGGCCGAGTATCGCATCAAGATGCGCGACGGTGCCGAGCTGCATACGTCGGTATTTGTTCCCAAAGACACATCGCAGAAGTACCCGATATTGCTCAACCGCACGCCTTACAGTTGTCGACCTTACGGCGCGGAAATGCATCGCAACCTGGGACCGTCGGGTTACTTGGAGAAGGAGGGCTACATCTTTGTAAAGCAAGACGTCCGCGGTCGCTGGAACTCCAGCGATAAGTTCGACAACATGCGGCCTCATCAGCCTCACAAAGACGGCATCAGTGAAAGCTCCGACACGTACGATACGATCGAGTGGCTTCTAGCAAACATTCCTGGAAACAATGGGAAGGTGGGCATCACAGGGATTTCTTATCCAGGATTCTATTCCGCTGCGGCGTTGCCTGAACACCATCCAGCGTTAGTGGCCAGCTCACCACAGGCACCGATTGCCGACTTTTTCTTTGATGACTTCCATCATCAAGGCGCCTACACGTTGATGTATTGGACGGCCACACCGACCTTTGGTTACCAGCACAATGGACCGACGACCAATAACTGGGGCAAGCAGATCAGCCCTCGACCCAGTGGCAACGCTTACGATTACTTCTTGAAGCTAGGTTCGCTGAAGAATTCATCTAAGTTCTTTGGCGATGATTGTTTCTTTTGGAAAGAGCTGGCCAGTCACCCAAATTACGACGAGTTCTGGCAGAAGCGCAGCATCCTTCCGCACTTGGGCAATATCGAATCACCGATCAAGACGAATGTCATGACGGTGGGAGGTTGGTTTGATGCAGAAGATCTGTACGGTCCATTGCAGATCTACAAACAAATTGAAAAGTATCATCCAGGCACTTTCAACGTTCTGGTCATGGGACCTTGGAGCCATGGTCAATGGTCCAGCTCGGCGAACAACACGCAGATTGGCTACATCGACTTTGGGCCCGGCATTTCCGATTTCTATCAACGCGAAGTTGAGTTGCCTTACTTCAACTACTTCTTGAAGGAAAAGGGATCGTTACCCGATTTCGAAGCTCTGGTGTACGACACGGGAGTCGGTAAATGGGAGAAGTTCGATGCTTGGCCGCCTAAGTCTGCAAAGCCCGGCAATTTGCACTTGGGCTCCGATCGATATCTTGGACTACAGCCTCAGAAGTCAGCTTCTAAACCTTACACTGAATTCGTAAGCGATCCAGCCAATCCAGTTCCCTATCGCAAGATGGAAGATACTGTGATTCAATTCACGCCTCGCCAATACATGACTGACGATCAGCGATTCGCCGCTCAGCGTCCCGATGTGTTGGTGTTCGAATCGGAGGTGATCCAGGAACCATTGACGCTGGTTGGTCCTATCACAGCCGTGCTGAACATCACTACCGATCAAACCGACGCCGACTGGGTAGTCAAGTTGATCGACGTTTATCCAGAAGACACTCCCAATCAAGCGAACACGCCTCCGGGTATCAAGTTAGCCGGTTATCAGCAGATGCTTCGTAGCGAGGTCTTCAGAAGTCGATTTCGCAATAGCTATGCCAAGCCTGAGCCGTTAGTTCCAGGCGAAATCACCGAAGTTCGAGTTCCGCTTCAAGATGTCTTTCACACCTTCAAGAAGGGTCACAAGATCATGGTACAAGTGCAAAGCAGTTGGTTTCCATTGATCGATCGCAATCCGCAAAAGTACGTTGAGAACATTTTTGAAGCCAACGACGACGACTTTGTGAAGGCCAAGCATCGCGTCTACCACGACGGAAAAAACACTTCGCGACTTGAGACTCAAGTATTTGAGCGGTCAAAGTGATTGGACCTGAGAGCGAAAGCAAACTGCAGTCGCGCCGAGAGCGTATCTATTTAGCTACGCAAATTGTTACTCGTAAGCCTTAAGGGCTGTTGATGTCTCCACCCAATGATCGCTTTGAAATTACTCCCGGCTCAGTCCCCATGGCACCCAGAAGGAACAGTTCGGGCTGTATGTGGATTGGGCTTTCCTTCGGGTGTCTGGCGGTAGCCTTGTTGGCCTGCGGTGGCTTTGTGGGAACGATGTTCTGGGGAGTTACTTCAGTTATCTCCTCATCCGAGCCCTATCAGGATGCCGTCAAAGCCGCTCAAGAGAACCCCGAAGTCCAAGCTTTAATCGGTCCAAACATCGAAGCTGGTTGGATGATGACGGGAAAGATCAACATGAATAACGATGATGGAACCGCAGACATGACAATTGGCGTGAAGGGGGCAAAGGGAACGGGAGATGTTCACATTCAAGGAACACGAACCAACGGCAAGTGGACCTACCAGGTCATTGAATTCTCCGATGGCCGTGGTACAAAAATTGATCTCAACACAAGCACAAATCCTACTAGCGAGTAGTTGATTTAGACTTCAAACGCACACTTTTGGTACCTCTTCAAGTGAATCGACCATCCATTCATCGTCGGACATTTGCTAAGCGCACCCTACAAGCAATGACATCAGCAGGCGTTGCCGCGATAGCGATGCAAGTCGGCTGCAATCCCAGTTCACCGAAGTCAACCAACACGCCTTCGGAGCCTAGCACGCCGAAGGCCTCGAAGATTCCGCTGCGAGTTTGGCTGGTTGGAGAAATCCAACAGCCTGAAACATTGCTTCGACAGTGGAATGCAGTTTCAGAACAGGCGGTCGATTTTCGCGCTTTGAAAGTTAACGAGCTTCTCGAAGCTGAGAAGTGCCCTGCGGACCTATTGCTCTATCCCGCACGACTGCTTGGCGAATTGCTTCAGCGGAAGTGGATCGTAAAACTGCCCAGCTCGCTGGACTACACCAAAAAGTCGGCAACCGCTTCGACGGAGGATGTCGAGGCTGAGGTGGTGCCAGCCCCGGCTGCCATGCTTGCGGCCGCGAAGTACAACGCAACTCAATACGGTCTGCCGCTTGGCTATTCTCTTCTAAGTGTGTTGGCCAGTTCGGCATCGAAAACCGAAAGTATGAATTGGCAAGAGCTTCAGCAGAGTCTTGGCCAGGTGACCCGTGGAGCGGTTGATTTTGAAGATAGTAAAGTCGATTCCGATGCCTTAGTGGATCGATTCTTGACGATTGCCTTTGGTATCTCTGAAGTGAATTCGAAGTACGGCGTACTCTTCGATCTGAAATCGATGAAGCCTCGGCTGACAGCTCAGGAGTTTCTTGTCGCCGGAGAGATCCTTCAAGGCTTAGCTTGTCAGCCCAATGCTGCAGAGTCGGTCGTCGGCACACATTCGGTGGCCTGGAGCTGGATTAACCAAGTCGACCAATCAGCTTTTGCGATTGCTTCCCCCAGTCAACTCAATGGAGATGTACTATCGCTTGAGGCCGCGCATAAAGTTGCGATCGGTGGTGGCAAGGCGTGGAATAGCGGTGCAGGTGTGATCGCATCCATGGCCACCCAATGTCAGCAATCGACTCAGACGATCAACTTTGCTAAATGGTTGTCCAAGCATACGACGCTCGAATCGCTTCGCGGACAAGTTCCCGGAATGGTGTCCAGTGGTGCACGAGGAGTGTCGCTGGCTGAGCGGATGATGGCTGGCGACAGTTCGTTACTCCAACGCGACGACATTTCCAACGAGCCAAGATTTTCGGCGGCCCATAAGTTACGCGAGTCTCTTGCCAAGCAACTGGTTTTGTTCCTGCGAGGCCAATCCTGCGAGCAATCGCTTTCAGCAGCAGCTAACGATTGGTCCAAGATAGTTGTGGAACTAGGCGCTTCGTCGTTTAATTCCGATTACGAACAATCGCTAGGGCTTCAGGTTTGAACTTCGCAGTTCAGAGGCTGAATCGATTTGAAAAACTAGCCGCCAGCCGTTAGAGAGCGTTCGGCTTAGGAATACTAGCCGCCAGCCGTTAGGCTCCGGTTCCCATTGCTTCAAACTAGCCGCCGAGACCCTTAACTG
>CAYWNG010000096.1:0-14677 GCA_964458685.1 uncultured Pirellulaceae bacterium | reverse complement strand
AGGAAGAGTATGAGTTTTGAAGTACAGTTCTCAATTCTCAATTCTCAATTCTCAAGTCTCAAGTCTGGATGGGCGATTACGTGCAGGTAATTGCAATTGACCATTGCTGTGCATTATGATTCCCCGGTGAGTCGACCAAATTGTGATGCGACTTCCCTACCTCCCTTCTCCGATGAAGCTGCAGATTTCCCGCCCTGCTTCATGGAGCTTCTAATTCAGGCCCGAGTAATGACCAATCTTTTCGACGATATTCTTATTCCAGGCAGTCCAGGCGGCAAGCAACCGAATACTCCACCACTCGAACCTCCGATTCTCAAGCCGCAAAAGGCAACCGCCGTTGGTTGTTGGTTAATCGCCGGCTCAGCTTTTGTATTGCTGATCTTGGTGCTCGGTCTAGGCGGCTTTTTCTTAGTTCGCCGTCAGATGCAAGTGAACGCTCAAGCCGAAAAAACGCGTCAGGCGGCCGAGGCTCAGAGTCGATACATCGAGGAACTCAACGCGAACAAAGAGGCCAACGCATTGAAGTATCACGAGGAGGTTGAGAGGATGCGCGGAGCAGAAGAGGAGCGAATGCAACGAGCGAGGCAAGCGGCTGAGCAGGAAGCTAAACGCAGTCAAGAGGCCGCTAGAATCGCTCGAGAGGAAGGTATGGGTTACGTTCGCCTCCAACACATTACGCAGGGCCTAACGGCCTTCCGCATGCAGGCCGAATCAGACTTTGTACTGCCTAATGGTGGCGACAAAGGTTCTGGATTGTCATGGCGCGTTCACCTGCTTCCCTACTTGGGCCTCAAATCGCTCTACGACAAGTTCGATCTAAACCAGCCTTGGGACAGTCCTCAAAACTTGCCATTGCTCGCAGAGATTCCAGATCTCTACGGTCTAGCGCCTGAAGGTAAAACTCGTTTGCGAACATTCTTGAATGCAGATGGTGTGGGTGCGCCCTATTTGCAATCCCGACAAGTCGTTGATGGATTGGATCAGACCATCGTTGTCGTTTACGTAGGACGAGACAAAGCGATTGAATGGACTAAGCCAGACGATCTTGAGAGTGAACTGGAAAGTGGAGATCTCTATGAAGCGGTCGGTTGGCCTTCGCACAAGTCAACGCCAACTCCTGAGGACAAGGCTATGCAAAGTTTGGGGTTTCCAAGAGCACAGTATTTTTTCCTGTTCGGTGATTTAGTCTTGCAAGCTTGGCTCCGCGAAAGCGATCAAAAATTCCTCAAGGCAATGCTCTCACCTAACAAACGCGAGCTAGTTCGCTATTCAAGAGTTCCCGATGGACTTGATTTTCAGCAGCTCATTGAACCAGAGTCGTCTAGTCCTGCGATGACTTCAGACCAAGAGCTTAAAGCTGTCCGGTCACAATTGGAAGTTGTCGCGAAAGGAGTCAAAGAGCTTCGGGAGGCGATGCTGCGCGACTCCGGTCTAATCAGGCAGAATCCTGATCTTTCGTGGCGAGTGTATCTATTGCCGTACATTGGCCACGATGAGTTGTTTCGTAAGTTCAAACTGGATGAACCATGGCATAGCGCGAACAACTTCGCGTTGATCGCAGAGATGCCTGAGGTCTTCCGCGTGAGTTGCTCGCAAGGCAGAACCAGAATTTGCCTACCCTCATCTCACCAGAACCTTGAATCGATCTCGCTGACCGAACTTGCCAATCCTAATGCCGATGCACCAGAGCTAACCACAATTCTCTATTATGCCGCTCCGCATTTTTCGAACTATTGGACTCGACCAGACTTCGTAAAGATCGACGACAATCGATTTTCGGAGTCATTAGGTTGGCGAAAAGGAAATCCAGTCGTCGCTGCTACACTGGCTGGCAATTCGATCATCCTTCCACGCAATTTGCATCGCTCCAAGATCGCCGCTCTTCGTAGTATCGACGGGCGAGAAGTTTTTGATCTAGAGAAAGAACTCGGCGAACCACTCAAGCCGCTTCGGCAGAAGCCGCAAACGCAACCTGCGACTCCCATACCAGGACTGGTTTCTCTCCCTGTCGTACAAGCCGTGCCTTTGACCGCTGAATTAGCTAACTCAGCCTCCGCGGATGATGAAGCAAGGTTGAAGAAAGTATCGTTCGCAGTATTGAATTTTGAGAATGCATTCCGTACTTCACCAACGCAATTGAAGAACTCGCAAGGGCAACCATCCCAGTTGAGCTGGCGAGTGCATGTGCTTCCCTATCTAGAACAGAAAGCGCTCTATGACAAGTTTGCTTTGGATGAGCCGTGGGACAGCGAGACGAATCTTGCAGCGGCTGCCTTGATGCCAGAGGTCTATCGAGGGACAACGCAAACGAAGGACAAAACTGATATCTGTACGATCTCTGGTAGTGGTGCACTCTTGAGCACCAGTCGTTGGATAAGCCAATGCGTGGATTGGCCCTCGAATACCATCATGCTGGTCCAGGTTGGCGATGATCAAAGAGTGCCTTGGACCAAGCCCGAGGATATTGAGCTGAATGAGAATCTGCGGTTCGAAGATCTGGTTGGCGAGAAGGCCTTTCTGTCGATTGCGATGGGAGATTCCCAGGTCTTTCCTCTAGCGGCCAAATTGCCCGGCTCGATCTTCACTGCCTTGGCAACGTCTCGTGGGAATGAGTTGGTCGATGCGGCCACTGTTCGCAGACTTTCGCTGCATGCCTTAGGATTGCCAATCACATCGGAGAAATTGCGATTGCGGTCTGAGTCCAATCGATTGAAAGATGTTTCGATGGCGATACTCAACTACGAGAACGCCATGAGGTTTTTCCCTCCAGAGCGGAACCATCCGCCAGGAGTCATTCCGGTCGAAAATTATTGTCTGAGTTGGCGAGTCCACGTGCTTCCGTACTTGGGATACGCTGCCCTATATCAGCAGTTTCGCCTTCAGGAGCCTTGGGATAGCCCGCACAATCGACAACTGATTCCGCTGATGCCGGATGTCTTTCGCGATGAAGATGCGGCGGCAGATTCGTTTCGAACGCGAGTTCAAGTCGTACTTGGACCTCAAGGTCCATTTCCCGAAATCGGCGAAGCTGTGAAACGAAGCAGCATTTCTGATGGTTCGTCCAATACCTTGATGGTCATGCTAGCACCAAAGGCTAGGTCGGTGCCTTGGACGCAGCCCGCCGACTACGAGGTCGACTTGGCAAAGGCTGACTTTAAGGAACTTCGAACAAGCGAAGGGGTGGCGTTTTCAACCTTTGACGGGGCTGTTAAGCGATTGGCACCCGACTTTGATGTCAACACCCTTAAGGCACTCATTACTATTCAGGGTGGCGAAGTGATCGATACCGACCTTTTCCAGAGGTAGACTGAGGACTGATAGCTGCAAGAGCAAGACTGGCTGTTACACACGGGGCTTGACGTTTTGTAGTTGTGCATTTCACTGGTAGAATGTGGTCTCCTAATTTCAAGAACAGTCCTCAAGAACAGTCCTTTTGTCCTTCCCTTGCACAACTATGTCCAAAGAACCTACAGAAGAACCCAAACTGATTATCGACGAAGATTGGAAGACTCAAGTTCAGCGTGAAAAAGAGCTTCTCAAGCAGAAGAAAGCTCAAGAAGCTGCTGGACATGCCGATGAAAGCTCTGTGAAGGCAGACGATTCATCCGCTCAAGATGCTGAGGAATTGGCTGAGCAGGCACAAGCTTCGAATGATGTTGCGGAAAGTGAGGAGGATTTGCAGCCTCCACCACCGGCTTCCTTTGAGTTTCTTGTAAGTGGTATGGCTACACAAGCGGTCGCCGCCATGGGACAATTGCCGGGCGACGATGGCAAGCCGCTACCGGTTCGATTGGATTACGCTCGGCATTACATCGACTTGCTGGGAGTCATTGAATCCAAAACGGCAGGAAACTTGACTGACTCGGAGCAGAAGTTCCTTCAGAATACGCTGCATCAACTGCGAATGTTGTTCGTAGCAGTAAAGAAATAGAGATACGCGGATTCGGTCCTTTCGACTTCGCGAGCATACAAAAACTAACCTAGGCTCATTGCATGATTAATCTTTCGCTCAAAGAATCGCTAGAACGTCGCGTTCTAGCCAAAGTTCGTACGCCTGCCCAGTACATTGGCGGCGAGCGAAACATTGTGGTCAAGGATCATCGTGAAGTGGATGGCACTTTGTGTCTGTGCTTTCCCGATGCCTACACGATTGGAATGAGTCACCATGGCTTGCAGGTCTTGTATTCGCTGATGAACGCGCGACCAGATTGGGCTGCCGAGCGTTGCTTTACGCCCTGGCCTGATATGGAAGAGCAGCTAAGGCAAAACGGCATTCCGCTTTACTCTCTCGAGACATTCACACCGCTGAAGGATTTTGATGTCGTCGGATTTTCGTTGCAGTACGAAATCTCCTCGCCCAACATTCTTACGATGTTGGACTTGGGAGGAATTCGCCTGCACGCCGAGCAGCGAACGATGGCCGATCCATTGATCCTTGCCGGTGGTCCCTGTGCTCAAAATCCAGAACCCGTAGCTGACTTTGTCGATTGCTTTGTCACTGGGGATGGTGAGCCTGCGCTACCTGAGATCTGTGATATGTGGCTACATTTGCGGAATGCGGCTAAGGAGAATGGCGGATGGCTTGAAGGCGAAGCGGGACGCAAGCAGCGTGAAGATGCCTTAGCTGAAATGGCTAAACGCTTGCCCTATTGTTACGTGCCGAGGTTTTATCAGGCTGAGTACCACGATGGTCGTATCGTTTCGATGCATCGCACTCGAAGCGATGTACCGGCAACGATCGCTCCTAGCGTGATCAGCGATCTGGAATCGATTCCCCTGCCAACATCACCGGTCGTTCCGTTTGTCGAGTGTGTGCACGATCGCATCGCCATCGAAATCATGCGCGGATGTCCGCACTTGTGCCGATTTTGCCAAAGCACGGTGATCAAGCGTCCGCTGCGGACTCGTAGCGTTGAGACCATCGTGGCGGCTGCTTTGGAAAGCTACCGCAATACAGGCTTTAACGAGATCAGCATTCTTTCACTGTCCAGTAGCGACTATCCGCACTTCGAGCAGTTGGTGCTCAAGCTGAAGGAGACGTTCAATCCGCTGGGCGTGAACATCTCGGTTCCTAGCTTGCGAGTCAACGAACAACTGCGAACCATCGCGGATCTGGTCGGTAATGGTCGACGAGCAGGACTAACGTTGGCGCCCGAAGTCGCACGCGACGATATGCGCGAACAGATTCGCAAGAAGATTAAGAACGACGACCTTTACGAAGGCTGTCGAACGGCGTTCAAGAACAATTACGAATCGGTGAAGCTCTACTTCCTGTGCGGCTTGCCTGGAGAACGTCCCGTCGATCTAGAAGGCATCGTAGAGATGGCTGAAACGATCGCGAGGATTGGCAAAGAGGTTCGAGGCCGATTCCCGAAAGTAACAGCTAGCGTCTCCAACTTTGTTCCCAAGGCCCACACGCCTTACCAATGGAACGGCATGCAGCGTCGGGAGTATTTCCAGTGGGCTCACACGCATCTTTGGAAACACCGTACCAATCGTGGCATCAACATTAAGTGCCACTCGATCGAAACTAGCTTGCTAGAGGGCGTACTCAGTCGCGGGGATCGCCGGACTGGCAAAGCTATTGAACTCGCTTGGCAACGCGGCGCGCGGATGGATGGTTGGAATGAGATGCTTGATCCTACACGTTGGTGGCAAGCGATCAACGATTGCAACATCGATATCGAAAAGCAACTGCACGAGCCGTATCAGATGATGGACAAGCTGCCTTGGGATCACATCAACGTTAAGTTTGGTCGTGAATACCTCCAGAAGGAGCAAGGTCGTAGCGTCGTGCAGCTCGAAGCCATGGCGAATGCGAAGTAGTTGTTGGTCGAAGATGTTGCTAGGTCAAGTTGTCGAAGCTAGATATGTAGTTGTGCATGCGTAGATCGGTTGCACCAATATCAATCGCAATCGCAATAGCAATCGATGATGCTTGGTGTTCTTGGAGAGCGGAATGAACTTAATCAACTCTCTCTTTCTGTCGATGCTGCTAGGGAATTTCTTTGAACTGATTCCCTTTTTGGCAGTACCCATCATCATCGCAATCATTACCTACGCGGCGTTTTACGGTCAGCGCAAAGTCAAGCAGCGACAAGAGGCCATGCAGAAGGTGGCCGCGGAACTTGGGCTGGTCTATCAACAAGTTCGCCCAGGAGACTACGACGGGCGAATCGCCAAATACAAGCTGATCCAGTATGGACGCAATCGCCAGTCCAGCAATTTGATCCTGGCGACAACCGACGAACTAAGCCTGCTGATTTTCGACCACCAATACACGACCGGTTCGGGTAAGAGCAAGCATGTTCACCGTCAAACGATTGCTTGGGTTATCAGTAAGCAATTGCAAATACCACAGTTCATGATCTCGCCGGAATCGTGGTTCAGCCGCATTGCGGACTTATTCACCAAGCAAGATATCGACATTCCTGGTGATCCTGAGTTCTCCAAAAAGTTTTTGCTCATCGGCGAGAATCCGGATCAGATTCGCCAGTTTTTCGATCTTAAACGCCGCCAGGCGCTGATGAAGATCAACATGTCAACCATCGAGTGCTTTCCTGGTGAGCTGATGTTTTATCGTCCCAATCAGTCAACAGATCCTTCCCAGCTAAAGTCGCTGATGAACGAGGCTTTCGAAATTTATCAAGCCTTCGCCACGTTGCCTGCCGAGTAATTCAAGTCTGGAAAATGATGACTAAGCACAAAGTTACTCCTGCACAACTCACGAAGCTTCTGGGCAAGGTAACAGACCGCGAATTGGCCGATCGCTTTGGTTTATCTGTAGTCAAGATCGCTCAACTGCGCCGAGACCGGGGATTGCCGCGAGCGGCGGCTTCGCATTGGACTGATGAAAATCTAGCATTGCTTGGCACGATGTCTGACGAAGATTTGGCGAAGAGACTTGGGATAACGGATTCTGCCGTCTTCAATCAGAGAGTTCGTCGAGGTATCGCACCATTCGGATTGTCGCGGAAGAAGACTAGTCATCGTTGGACCAAGCAACAGTTATCGTGGCTTGGCAAACTAACAGATGCAGAGATATCCAAGCGAATCGGCATCGAGGCTACATCTGTGCAAGTAAAGAGGCAGAAGTTGGGAATTGCTTCAGTTCAGAAGACGGGAAGGAAGCCCAGGGAATGGACTGCAAGCGAAATAAAGTTGTTGGGAAAGCTACCCGACGCCGAAGTGGCTCGACAACTTGGCATCCACCGCCGTCGAGTCGCAATCAAACGCTGTCAGCTCGGCATTGCGAATCTCAGCAAGTCATCGCAATCCTAAGCGGTAGAAGTCCTGTATGATTGACAGTGGTTCTGCTAAGGCTCAATAACAACCATCGAGGAATTTGGGGGCATCTCACCAAGGACCTGTCGAATTCCACTTGGCCAAACGATCGTTATCTGGGTAACGGAATCGGTAGCAGGAAGCCCCCAGTGAACTGTATAGGGATTTTGTGAGAGATAGCTGCCACCACCAACCACAGAGCGAAGTAACTTCTTTGACGTGGATTCAATTATGATGTTCGCGCCGACTCCATTGCGATTAGATTTGGTCCCGATCAGGTCTAGCTTCCACCATCTTCCAGAAGTCTGAGTTTGATTTTGAAGCAGGGCCACATTCGATTTGATGTGGGTGATCAATAGATCCTGGTCTCCGTCGAAATCGAAGTCAAACGCAACAAGCCCTCGACCACGCCATGGCTTTGAGAAGTAGCTTTCGTCGGTGAACTCAAGTCGCTTAAATCTACCCTGGCCAGAATTCAACAATGCCAATGGCGGTTGCTCGGCGGGACTTGTTCGCATTACGTGACCGTTGGTAACGATGATGTCCTCGTCGCCGTCTAAGTCAAAATCCCGAGCCGTTGTTCCCCATGCCACAAACTTTGTTCCTAACGCAGTCAGCCCCGCTGTGTTAGTTGAGTGGCGGAAGTAGGAGTCATCGTCGTATTTGTATAGGCCAAACGTCTGGTTCTCGTAGTTACACACGAAGAGGTCTGGCTTTAAATCTCTGTCATAGTCAAAAACACATAATCCCATGCTGCCCTGGGGAGTTCCCTGGTCGTCAGATGCGGTTGCATTTTTTTGACCGATCTCTTCAAAGCTACCTCCTAAATTCTTGTAGTAGAAGTTGTAAGTTGTGTCGTTGGCAACGTAAACATCGATAAGTCCATCCAGATCGAAGTCTGCCGAAACAACTCCCAATCCTTTACCACCTTCCAACAAGCCAATCTCGGTTGATTTGGCGGAAAACGTGCCATCCATGTTGTTCAAATAGACGGCATCGGATAGTCCTTGAAAAAGTCCGGGAGTACAAACATCGTCCTGCCCTTTGGATTTGCAGGGCGGATGGTTCTCAAACGACCAATTGACGTAGTGAGCGATGTAGATGTCCAAGGCCCCATCGCCATTGAAATCACCCAAGGCAGAGCTTGTTCCCCAGCTTGGCGAGGTCATGCCTGCAACTCTAGTACTCTCCACAAAAGTCCCATCGCCCTGGTTCATTAGTAGTGCAAGGTCGTAGTAGCCCGTTACCAAAAGGTCTTGGAACCCATCGTTGTTGAAGTCACCGGATGAAATTCCATGGGTGTAGATGCGTTCACAGGCCACGTCGGCGATTGTGGTAACGTCCTGGAACGACTTATTCACATGATTACGAAATAGCTTTCCACCTAACCCAGTGACTTGCCGATTCGCCAGTTTTCCTCCTGATGCGAAAAAGAAATCTTGGTACCCATCGTTGTCGAAGTCGAATACCGCGACTCCCCCGCCAATCGTTTCAAGGATTGATAATTCACCAGCATCCTCCCCATTGTCAAAAACGCTGTTGAGTTGAACTTTGTCGGTGATGTTCTCAAACTTGAACGACTCTGCTACGACCGGCTGAACGGGGACGGTCGGGGGCGTGTTTTTCGAGCCAGAACTGCAGCCAGCGAGTGAAGCAATGATAAGAGCTACTGTCGCGAAGGACTTGCGGTGGAAAATCATTTCGATGTTCATTTTGATCGTACTAGCTTTGGGGTTCTATGATCAATTGGCGCTTACAAGCTGGTAGGTCTGTAAGAACTTGCTGTTTCCCGCTAGGCCAGTAGATCATGACCTTTTCTACAGAATCGTCAGCCGGAAGACCCCAGTGAACCGTATAGGGATTTTGCGAGATGTAGCTTCCGCCTCCGTTAATCTGACGGAGTAGCTTGGTTTTCTTGGATTCGACGATGATTCTAGTGCCGATTGCATCTCGATTGCAATTCACCCCCACTAAGTCAAGACTCCACCACTTACCTGAAGTCACCGTTTCGTTTGATAATAACGCGACATTTTGATGGATGTTTGTAAACAGTACGTCTTGGTCCCCGTCTTGATCGAAGTCAAATGCGACTAAGCCACGCCCTCGCCACTTCTTCGTAAAGTAATTGTCTTCTGCGAAGTTCTGTCGAACGAACCTCGATTGGCCTGTGTTGATCAAAGCTATTGGTTGTTGAGCAGATTCGGTATTTCTCATGACATGCCCGTTGCTCACGACAATATCTTCATCGCCATCCAAATCAAAGTCATTCGCAGACGTCCCCCAAGCGACATTCATGGTGCCAAGGGCCATCAATCCAGCGATAGAGCTGGCAACCCTGTAACTAGATCCATCGTCATTCTTGTACAAGCAAAATGCCTGATTTTCGTAGTTGCAAACAAAGATATCCAGCTTCAAGTCGTTATCGAAGTCCACCCCGCAAAGTCCCATACTCCCTTGCGCCATACCAAGTTCATCGGTGGCGGTCGCATTCAATTGACCTACTTCCTCAAAACGTCCGCCGATATTTTTGTAGAAGAAGTTATTGACGGCATCGTTCGCGACATAAACGTCCATCCAACCGTCTTGGTCAAAATCAGCGGCCAAGACACCCAGGCCCTTGCCTTCGGGTTGTAGTCCCATCTCCTTCGACTTAGCGGTGAGAGTTCCATCCAAGTTGTTCATGTAGACAACGTCGTCCAGCCCCAAAAAAACTCCCGGTGTGCATACGTCGCGCGCCTCCCGATACTCGCAAGCAGGATTGTTTTCGAATGACCAGTTAACATACTGAGTCACATAAGCATCTAGACCGCCGTCATTATCGAAGTCGCCGAAAGCTGCACTTGTGCCCCAAAGCGCTTTTCCCGGCTCAGCGATTGGTTGTATGTTGATGAAAGTACCATCGCCTTGATTGATCAGGAAAGCAATTTGCGAATAGCCGGTTACCATGATGTCACAAAAACCATCATTGTTAAGGTCGCCTACTGATACGCCATGCGTGTAGAATCCTGGGCATCCCGCCGATGCTGACTTTGTTGCATCGTGAAAAGTCTGATTGGCTTTGTTTCGAAGCAATTTGCCTCCCGAGCCTAAGCCATTTACCTTCTTGCCGGTAAATTGACCTCCCGTAGTAAAGTACAGGTCAAGAAAGCCATCGCGATCAAAGTCGCACACGCCAACTCCACCGCCTACAATTTCTAGAATGGAGTACTCATTAGCGGATTCTCCATTGTCAAATACATGTTGCAAGCCGACTTTGTCTGTGATGTTTGAGAAGCTCAGCCCCGAACTTTCTTCAAGTGAGGCCACTGCTTCTGGTTTGTTGAGAGGTTTCTCGCTTTTACACCCGGCGATTACCAAAAATGCAATCGCTATACAGAGGAAAACAACTGCTTTAGTCTGACTCAAGCGTTTGCCAAATCGGATCGTGACTAGCTCAAGGTTTTTTGGAGAGTGCATAAATTCGATCAACCTCAGCAGAATGGTACTTTGCTCGCTTTTCTAACGACTTCTTAGTATCGTCGCTGGAGTTTTCTCTCTGCGCCTCCTTGGTGAAGTAATCCGCCAAAAACTGATGCGCTTCCAAGCAGTTGGGGTCCTGTGAGATTGCACTTCGAATCCAAAACAATCCCGCTTTTTCAGACTCGTATTTGAAGAGAATCTTGCCGAGTTCTAGGCGAGCCTCAACGCTGGATTCCTTCGATATTCTGTCTTGCAGTGGCACGATTTTATCATACTCGGCCCGTTCCTCAACGATACGGGCAAGCTCTTTGTCGGCTTGTTCCTTTAGCCCAAGCCTGCGCAGCACTTGACTGTACGAATTGCGGGCAATGAAATCTCGAGGGTTGACTTCAAGGGCTAGCTCAAGATAGCGTTTGGCATCTTGCCAATTACCAAGCTTGGTTTCAATGACGCCCAACTCGGACGCAGCCAGAAACCTCTCTGGTGTCTCTTCGACCTCCCGGTGGGCTTGTTTGGATGCCTCGAAACCTGCCTCAACTACGTCAATTAACATTTTTCGAGCCGTTTGGGTATCACCTAACTGTTCATAGCAGTGGGCTATCAAAGTTTTGGCTGCTAAGGCTGCGGCGGCTGGATAGGACTTCAATAAGTCAATCGTTTCTTGCGGCGAGTTCGATGCCGATCGATTTCTAGCCAAGCACCAAATGGCTTTGAAGTAATGTTCGTTCTTGCTGATTGAAAGGCGGTACTGTTTTTCAGCTTCTGCCTTGTTGCGTGAGTGCTCGTAAATCAACCCCAAACGGTAATTGACCATGGGGTCGTTTGGGAAAGTCCTCTCGTAGGCCTCCAAAAGTGCAATGGCGGCGGGAAACCTTGATTGTGATGCCAGCCCATTTACGTAGGCATCGACAATCAGAGGAAGTTCAGAGGGGCCTTCACTGATCCACTTATCTACACTTGACTCGAGTTCTGGCGACAGTTCCCCGATGCTCAAGAGGTATATCTCTTGCTCTCGAAGTAGAACGTCGGGAGCGGCACCTAGTTCATGAGCGGCCTTGAGCATCGATCTAAACTCATCGATTTGGCCATTAAGCCGATAAAGACGCGCCCGAAGAAAAGTCGTCTCGCCATTTTTCCCGAACAACTCGGCGGCATCTAACCACCATGACGCATTTTCGCGAGACCAGTTGTTGAAACTAGATTGAGCTTTTTGGATGGCTAGCTTTTGAGCGCCACCCAAAAACAGGAACCAGAACAAAAGGATTGATAGCAGGCCAAGCAAGACTATCAATCTCTTGTAACGCGATGTTCTAGTTCCTTTGTTAAGCTTTTTCATTCTGACATGTACTGCGGCTCAAGCTTTACAGCTTACCAATTATCTCTTTTGCTTTTGCCTTAACTTTGGCAGGATCGGATAGGCCTGCCAACTCGTTGAGTTCTTTCTCAAGGGCATCTGCCTTGGCCGCATCCTTCTTGCGCAGGTCGATGATGGCTCCCTTCAAACTGCCGAAGCCACTTCCAATACGACCTGATTTCTCTATGCCTTCAAGGCCGCTTTTGAGCTCAGTTATTGGATTGTAGTCTTTATTGACGATAACCTCGTCGTTGTCCGCTCCGGAATTGCAGCCGACGAAACCAGCCGCAAGGACCATGCACAACAAACACGCTAATGTTCTCATTTCATCTCCCTTTGGAACCAAAAAAAAGGGCTCTCCACATTTGGAGAGCCCCCGTAAATTACACGGTAAGTTTACTCTATTGTAGCCGTATCCCCAGATCGTACAGACCCCAAGGCCTGATACGCTCTGACAACGATCGTGGAAGTAATAAACTGAACAGAACCATCACCCATCGCATGCATCGAACCGCCAGCGTGGCGACTTCGGGATGGGAAGATACCGTTTTGGTCACCCTGACATCCCGAACATGAGAAACTGGCTGAGTTGAACTGCCAGTTCGGTGGTGCCATGGTATTGATCGCAGTATTGTAGAAGCCAGGGGCTAGCCAAAGGTTTCCGCCTTCAGACTGAGTCACCCCAAGAGCGGCAGTAATTCCACCGTACTGAATCAACTGTGCGTCGGTCCAGAAAATGTTTGGGAATCCAGATGGTGGCGGAACGTTGGTCACAAAGTCACCAGCACGCGAGAAGGTACTGCCTGTAGCATCACCCTTCACGAACTCTGCTGCAAGGATCGTATTCGACAACCCGTCGATGACGTCATTGAAGCCGCGATAGCGATGTCGTTCAGCCATCCCGTTGCGTTCGCCTGGTGGAAGTTCCCAGCCGATACATGGACCAGCAGAAAATCCGTAGTTATTGTTGCCTCGGTAGCCAGTATCGGCATACGCAGGGTCGGATGGGCATTGGAAGCCAGGAATACGAATCTGGCCTAGGGCATGCATGGTCACGCCACCAGCCACACCTGGTACCGGAGTGGTTTTCGTGCCGCCACCATTCCATGGGTGAGCTACGTAGTGCGGATACGCTGTATCCACGGTTTGGGTATTGGCAAAGTTGATCAGATCATACGTAGGACCTTGCTCAACATACGGCAGAATCGCGCAGTGTGGTGAGTATCCGTTCCATCCCGAGTCAAAGTTGTTGCCCCAAGCCACGCCTGTGGTCGCCAACTTCGGAATAACCTTGAAGGTGGACTCGTAATTGTGTACCGCAAGCCCAATCTGCTTCATGTTGTTACCGCAACTCATTCGGCGTGCGGCTTCGCGCGCAGCTTGAACTGCGGGCAATAGCAATCCGACCAGGATACCTATAATTGCAATCACCACCAGCAGTTCAACAAGGGTGAAACCCTGTTTTCTCAATCTCATAACTTTCTCCGATAAAGTGAATAGGAAGTGCCAGATAAGCCAAGACAGAAAAGATCGTCCAGTCTACCTGAACCATTGCATAGTTTATGAAGACTGGAGCGGTTTTGTCAAGGAATAGCGGGGATTTTTACCTCTGCTCGCACCCTACGTCGTACTAACTCCCGCAAACAAGTTATGAATCACCCCGACTGGGGGTTGGCTTGCTTGCAAGGGAGTGTTCCTCGTGGTGCAGGTGTTTGTTAGTTGTTTTCTGTATCCCGAGCTGCCCCGCTTCCTGTCTCGGCAAGTGCGGCATGTTGCTGAATCTCGAACCGGCGGAATTTTGCGGGATAAACACGTTCTGCTGTCGCCGTTAAACACAACCCGACCGAAAGGCGAAATCGGTAGTTTGGGCATTTTCCGGCAATTTCTTGGCGGATAGTGGCCGCGATTCTACTTCTCTGAGTAGACCCGTTGTGGAATAAGCCAAGTCGCAATGTTGCGATTGGATTCTCAACCGAAAAATACTCGTCTCAATTCGTAGGAGAAGAAAATGTCTCAAAATCGTCGCAACTTCGTGGTAATGTTGCTGGCCTTGGTCGCCACTGTTTTCAGCGTCAATGCAATTCAATCATCGAAGGCAGTCGCCGGAGATAACAAAGCACTTCGACTAGAAGGCCGCTTGGTAAGCAAGATTGGTGCCAATCGTATCGCTGCGGTTCGTAAGACCAACGGTCAGATCGTCTCGATCTTTATTCCGACGACAGCCAAGATTGAACGCAACGACTTCAAGGCTGCTTTGCCTGCCTTCAAGGTCAACGATGCTGTTCAAGCTCGTTTCGCTACCAACGGCACTACCGTTATCAAGTTCGAAGGCGTTGGTCCCTGATCTCATCTCAGGACCCCTTTGGCTTTCGATTTGCTCTACTGAGCACAGCTTGAACCCTCCCTCGGATTGCTTTTGTAATCATGGAGGGTTCTGTCTTTTCACGAGACACTTGGGTATCGCTCCCGCAGCGCCCACCCTCGGCGATGCGCTCAATCTGGAAGCGCTTTCCCTTTCGTCTCGGGAGCAAACCAAATCAGTACCATTCCAACTAGGTAAACCAGGCTTAGCATGGAACA
>CAYWNG010000095.1:0-14718 GCA_964458685.1 uncultured Pirellulaceae bacterium | reverse complement strand
GGGAACTCGGGGTGAGATTAACTTTTGAGCTTCCGAAAGTTCATAGTCCCCAATTTTTGCGAAGTACTGACTATTGCTCTTCATGAGAAAGTTGCCTGCCGTTAGGTCGATAACGACTGACTGGCTTCCCAGCTTAATTACAAATTCACCGCGAGTTTTATCGGTTGAAACCTTCACGATGCGTTCGAAGATCTTTCGGCGGGCGCTTGTTGGCAATTCGCTGCGAAATGGATCCGTGCCATCCTTCATTTGTAATGCACCAACCGAATCAAGCGATACAAAACCACCAGCGAACTCGGCTATTTGTTTGGCTCGAATATCTGTTCGGATCTTCTCCGTTCCCAACTTGAACACTTCTCCTTGTTGAATCGGATACAAGGCCTGGAAGTTCGACTCTGACAGCTTCAGACATCTACCACAGCGGTCAACGTGATCCCCCAAAGCTATCGTCTGACTGTGTCGGCAGTTGGGATAATCCACAATGCAGACTGCAGGTCGATCCTCTTTGTCTGTACCAAAGATCATCAAATGGGAGTCCAATAGCACGATGTCTTTGAGCGATTTCAAAGTATGGTTGAAATCTCTAGTCCAAAGATTTCTGTTCGTGAACAATTGAATTAGCTTGGCGTTTTCTCCTTTAGAAGCGCATATCAATGAAATGCAACTTGGATTCCGCTCGATTAGAAAGCAGTCTTCGGACGGAGGAAGGCCTCTCATTACTTCGTGAGCTCCGCGACCCTTCTCTCTCCACACCATCAGTCGTCCGTCGTCGCTGACTGAGATGACTTGGTTCTGCCACTTCCAAGCTCGATCGGCTCTGGTCTGATGAGACAAAAGAAGCGGAAAGGGCCGGACAAGTACTCCCGAAGGCAGGTCCGCCGACTTGTCCGGCTTCTGGAACCTTGACGACTGAGCAGGCGTGAGGATTTCATCCAAGGGTAGTTCTATTTTCCTATAGGTAGAAAATCCCTGCGGACTCTTCTTAAGGATCTCTAACTTCCCATTGCGGTGAACCACGATGATCCACAGATTACTGCTCCAGAGCGAATCTAGTCGTAATCGAAACTGTGGCGATTGAACGACATCCGCGGTTGTTACAAGAACAGGATCTTGTACAGTTGTGTCCAATGAAGCCTGTTCGAAGAACTCGACAAGGTGTTTACTAGGGTCCGCAGATGTTCCGAGGTTGGAGAATTGCTCGAGTATTTCGGTGCGATTGCAGAGACTAACTTCGGTCAGTTTTGGCGACAATAAGTTTTTCTTGGAAGCGCTAAAACATCGCACTGTGGTGTTAGCATCCGCAGTTGCATTGAGTGCTAAGACCGAAGAGAGTGCATAGACTCTTGGAATTCCCCACATCGGCAAGCTATTGTCTACGTACACCCATCGCGAAGTTGGACGATGGACGGTTGGAGACTCTCTACGCAGATACAAGGCTTCATTGAGCGCAACGCGAACCGACAAGGTCAAGTCGTCGTAAGCTAGCTCGCTCAAGATTAATTTGTCTAACTCTCCGCGATTGGTGATATCGGAGATTCCTCCGATCGGCAATTCCTCTTGTCTGTCGATTCGTCGTGGCAAGCTGATGGAGGAGATTAGCTTTTTCGTCAGTCTTGCGACCGAACCAAGCTCTGGATCATTGAGAAGTTCCTGAATCAGATCTAGTGTCTGCTGTCGCGAGGACTGTGGGTCTAACGCAACATCCTTGGCGGGTTGTACATGATCGATCCCGGGAAGTCCGGTGCGAACGGTTGAAATCAATTCTTCAACCGAGTCTGCTGGGACGTTCCGAGCTAAGTCCGAACCGATTCGCAGAAAAGCGAGCAGTTCACGCGCTAGCGGGGAAGCTCCTGCTTCCAGATCTTGTGTAGTTGAGAAACGAATGGACCAGTTCTCCAGAGGCAACCCCGATAGGAAGTCTCGACGGCCAACGTCTTCATTCGACTCCATCCTTGGCAAAAGATCCGTAAGCGATCCATCAGCAAGCGCGTTGAGAATCAACTCGCGGTTCTCTTCGGAGTATTTCGTGTCGCGCGAGCTCAACACGATCGAAAGCAATCGGTTCTTCTCTGCTTGTGAGACTGTGGGGTGCTGGCTGGCCGAGTTCAACAAGTCCAGCTTCTTGCAAATCTCTGGCCATTGATTCAGCAGAAGTCTGGGGGAGGATTTCTCTGGAAAGTACCCTGCGCCTAACCCAATAACCATATTCAAGCTGGCACGAATCTCAGGCCATGACTTTCGCCCCGCCGCGACACATAGTGCAATCGAAGAAAAGTCTGGGAGTTGTTGAGCCGGCAACTCCTTAAACAGTTCAACGATCTCAGGGGCAAAAGCGATCGTCAAATCGTTTGTCCAACAGAGCTCCTCACCGGACCACTTAAAGCAACCGATTAACGACCTTACGAAATAGGCGAATGCTGGATGATAACGAAGTTCCACAAGTCCACCTACCTACCTTTGACTCTTCAGACTATCTGCGGTGGCTCGAATATGCTGCCGAAGAGCCATCACCAGCTCCCTTTTTGCGACGATCTCAAATTTGCCACTTAGCCGCCAGACACACACTCCCACCTCATCCCAGTATCCATCAGGCAGCGAGACAACGCGACGAATCAATTGCTCGACCGTCAGTGTATCTATTTGAGGCTCCCAACTGTAACCGAGAGGAACTGCGATTCGGCCACGCAAATAAAATCTCTCCCCAAGAAGAGGCGGTAGAGAATTACCGATGACAACCGTCAAAGGTCCGTCCCTGTTGGTCGCGGTACTAATCTCCGTGTTACTTATATCCGCTGAATGGGACACCGCAAATAGAAGCGAAGCAAGTCGCACATGGGGTGCTGATTCGGCCCAGGATCGAAAGGACTCCCACGAGGTCACGAGAACATTGGCATCGACCTCAGGTCCGCTGCGGCGTAATTCGATTGGAACTCGTGGTAAGCGATACTCGGCGTAGCGACTCGTGGGAAGCGACAATGAAAAGAAGCTGTGGATGCTATGCCAATCAAGCTTGGGTAAGCGATTGGACGGAACGCTTGAATCCACCGTAAACAGCCAATTGGATTGGTCGATACGAAAAATTGGACTATCGACAACGGCGGCTAGTTTAGTCTCGAGTGCTGGCGTAAGCTCGACACCTCGTAGCCAAGTTTCGTTTGCGGTTGTCGCTAATTCGATGTCGGAGTGGCTTCGCAAAGAAGCAAGCCGCGAACTGTTACTGATCCTCACGAATGCAGCCCATGAATTGATTGCAGTGCCTGGGACAGATTCGTAATTGGTCGATGATCTCACTTGGGCAGTTCCAGTCGTTTAAGTTGACCGCTGACACGCTGTTTTAGGAACTCTCTTGGTTCATCTTGTCTGACCCACTCGATCCGCGACATTAGCAAGCCCAGTCGATCTCGCAACCAGCTCTTGAGAATCGCGTTCTTCTCCGACTCAACTATCTGCGACTCGATTTGATCCAGCTCACTGGAGAGGAGCTGCGGATCTGGAACGTCAACAGATTGCGACTGAGCGTGAACTTTAACTTCTGCTCCATCGGGTTCCCCGTCATCGTTAGATTGAAGAGCCTCATTCACTATAGCCGTGAGCACTTCGATCTGTTCCAGCGTGTCCCAAACGTAACGCAGAACCCAGAGATCCGATGGGTGGACAAAATCGCGTTGGCAAAGTAACGCGCTTGCAGCAGTGAGCCGTTGCAGCTTGACCGCTCGACGATCAGAGATCTCGATACCCGCATTCCTCAATCGCTGAATTAAGCTGACATAAGTCTTGCGAACGCGTGATACGTCAACCGATGGGATGCATGCTTGCAGAGCTTGAAGATTCTTGACCGAAAGTGTTGGCTGAGTCGATGGCAGCGAAGTCTGAAGCTGCCATCCAGCTTCCAAGACACTGCTTAGCATCTCTGCGGGAACGTTTTCCGACCGCACACGCAGGAGGAATCGATCGAATAGAGCATTGAGAGCTTCGTCCTCAGGAAGTCGATTGCTCGCGCCAACGGCTAGAATAAAATCAAGCTTGCGGGTTTCGCGTCCTCGTCGAAAAACCTTCTCGTTGAGTGCCATAAGCAGGCTGTTTAGGATCGCACTGTTGGCATTGAGCAGTTCGTCGAGAAAGATGATGTTCGCTTCGGGCAACATTCCGTCCGTATTCGTGACCAGTTCGCCCTCACGCAATCGACGAATATCGAAAGGGCCGAACAACTCCGACGGCTCTGTAAATCGTGTGAGCAAATAGTCGAAGACTCGTCCCTCTATTCTCTTAGACAAGGATTGAACGATAGCACTTTTGGCAGTACCTGGAGGACCGTGAAGAAAAAGATTTTCACCAGCTACCAAACACACGCCAAGAAGGTCAACGACTTCGTCTTTGCCTATAAACTCAGATTTGAGTGGCGATAGGACGGACGATTGAATCTGATACGCAATGCTCATTGCAGAGCTAAGTCGCTCATTGCTTGGTTGTTCGGTCATTATCGGGAATGGCTTTCTCAGTAGCAGAAACAATACGAGCGATAGAAGGTGCTAAAAAATGATGTGGGCCTAAGGCTGTTTCAACAGATTGCTTTACCATTGGATCGTTCAGCCGAACTTTATCCTCATGGGTGATGATGCGATCAATATACATTTGCCATAAGGACGGGTGCCGAATCGCAACAGGTATTTCTAACTCAACCGCCACAGCTCCAACGCTAGAAAGCGGCCATCGCCTTAGCTGTTGTTCCAGCAGCACCAATAAAGGATCGTTCGGTGCTAGTCGACTGGCTCGTTCGGCAATCTGAGGCAAAAATCGGTACGAGACATCGACACTGTAGTGAACTGAAGGTTCAGTGTAGGACTGCGAATCTACGTTAAGAAGCGTCGATAGAATGCTCTTCAGTTGCTCAGTCTCGAAATCGCGAAAGATAATCGCTTGGCAGAAAAGTTCTAGGGAAGCCAGAGCTTGCTCTGCTAGTTCTGCGATGAACTTGGGCGGAGTTCCTGGGCATTGCAACCTCCAAGTCGACTCGATGCTTTCAAGATAGTCTCGCAAAAGCCCATCTACTCCTAGAAAGCGATCAACATTCTCTAGTTTGGGCCTTGCAACGGTAAGTTCGCCTCCCTCAAACAAGGATTTAACGAAGTTTAGCGCAACAATTGGGGGCAATATGCGATTCCAAAATCAAGGTTGCTTAGAGCAATCAGAAGGGGCGATTCAAAGACAACGATTTGAGATGCTGAGGTTCCTTACCAAACCTCTTCAGCGGAAAACAAATCCACTTTTCGTAACCTATGGTAGTGTTTTTAAATCCAATATCAAGGATTAGCCGATTGCACTAAATCGGTTGTTAACGATGGCCTTGCTTATTGCGTGGGTCAGTGAGCCAATCCGCAAGCCCAACGGTGCATTATTGCGGTATTGCTACCCTATCTTTGCCGTAAGGTCGCTGCGCTTGTTTCGGCTGACAATTTTGGGTTAGAATAGAGGTCCCGCCCACAACTCTCCCGCAAGTTTGCTCTCCCCTGCCCTGCTAACGTAATTGGGATCTTATGCTTCGTATCCCGGGATTCCCATTCAGCTCGATTCGCCAAGCACTTCGGTGGCGTGACTTTGTAGTTAGAGGATTCATCTGCACGATCAGTTGTCTCATCGCTGGAGTAGCTCTGTACTCGACTTTGCTGTTTGCAGACGATGTTCGATCGACGGCTTCCGCAAAGAAAGAAGAGCAGTCGCTAGAGCAACTAAAGCGAGACGGCAAAGCTCGCTCTCGATTTTTGGAAGCAAGTCGATCGGAGCAGAATACTACAACCGCCAAGCCTGATCACAAGCAGCCTAACGACAAACAGCCTGTACCGAAGCTGCCTGAATTTCAATCGCACATCGAACCGATCCTGCGCGGCGCATGCCTTGATTGCCACGGCCCCGATGCGCAGGAGGGAAATCTCCGAATCGACTCGCTGGACCCCAACCTTCATGTAGGAAAAGATGTCGATTGGTGGAACGAAATTTTCTCGGTCGTCAGCAAAGGTGAAATGCCTCCTCCCGACAGCAAGCCACTGACCGATCGCGAGCGAGAGCAAATCGTGGATTGGTTGTCTGGCGAGTTGCATTCAGCTTCGATAGTACGACGCCAGTCGGCTTCCCAGACTGTGTTTCGGCGCATGACGCGTTACGAATACAACTACGCGTTGCAAGATTTGTTGGGGCTGCCCTGGGACTTTGCCAAGGATCTTCCGCCGGAAGCCAAATCGACAGAAGGCTTTCGCAATACTGCGGAACACTTGGGAATGTCCGTCAGCCAAATCGAGACCTTCCAGCGGTTGTCCCGACAAGCACTTTATCGCGCGACGGTGCAAGGTTCGCAGCCACCGGCCCTCGCTTGGGCCATTACGATGAACGATGTCTCTCGCTTGGAGTGGCCCAAACAGGATCAGCAAATCGAAAAGGCCAAGACTGAATTTAAAGATGATGAAAAGAAGTTGCAGGCTGAACTGGAAAAACTCGAGCAAAGTTTCAAACAGCCGCGCCAACAAACCTATTTCCGCAACTTGCAGACTGGAAAGACGGTCGCTGCTAACTGGGAGTACTACGAAGCGAAGTATGCAATCGCTCCGGTCGACACGCTGACTGAACCGCCGAAGGAAGTTGAACAAGTAGCGATCATTCCGGCGGGTAAATGGTTGAACGTCGAGCTTGGAAACAAGCTGCCCGACGAAGGAACGTTGCGAGTTCGAGTACGCGCTAGTCGAGGCGAAAAGAAGGGCAATCGTATCCCCAGCCTGCAATTGCATTTTGGTTGGCAGGCCAGCAACGAAGGACGCGCTCTTCTGCCGGTGAGCCAACACGATTTGAAAATCGCAGCCAAGCCAGACGCACCCGAGTTCTACCAATGGGATATTCCGCTGGGTGAAATCTATCCACGCAACTCCGTTCGCAAAACCTCGGCGATGGGTACGATGCCAAGTCCTTCAGAGTACGTTCGAATCGTCAACAGCACCGCATCGCAGGGTGATGTTCAGATCGACTATGTCGAAGTCCAAGCTCCGGTCTACGATCAATGGCCACCCGCGTCTCACCAGCGCATCTTCTTCGCAAGTTCTAATGCTCAGGATGAAACGAAGTACGCTCGGGAGATTCTGGCCAACTTCATGCGCAAGGCTTGGCGCCGCACAATTACTGACGCTGAGCTAGAACTTAAGTTGAAGTTGTTCGTTCGACTACGTCCCGACTGCGGTAGTTTTGAAGAGGCTGTGATTGAAACACTGGCTTCCGTACTTTCTTCGCCGCACTTTCTCTATCTGGTTCAGTCTCAAGAGGCTCAGGGAAGTACTGAAGCCACAATCTCAGCGGCGGTGGACGCTCCGACGACTGCCTCACAACAACAAACTGTGTCCCGCCGAGAGCTAAGTGCAAGCGAGCTTGCTACTCGACTATCGATGTTCTTGTGGTGCAGCATCCCGGATGAAGAGCTGTTGACACTTGCGGAAAACGGAAAACTACTTGAGCCGAAGGTGCTGGAGCAGCAGGTGCAGCGGATGTTGAGCGACGCTCGATCGCAAAGAATGGCCAAGCAGTTTGTGCATCAATGGCTCGACTTGGAATTGCTCGACTTTCTCAACTTCCAGCAGCATGTCCCCAGCTTCGATCCACTGCTCAAGGAGGCGATGCTGCATGAACCGGTTGCCTTGTTTGAAGAGACGTTGCGAAACAATGAGAGCGTGTTGAACTTCATTCACTCGGATTACATGATGGCCAATGAACGCTTGGCTCGGCATTATGGAATCAAGGATGTTCGCGGTAATGACTTTCGACGCGTTTCACTGGACGGAGACCCGCGACGCGGCGGACTGCTGACCCAAGCGGGTATGCTGGCCATGAATTCGGACTATCCCGATTCGCATCCACTGAAACGAGGCAAGTGGATTTTGGTGAGCCTACTGAACGATCCTCCACCGCCACCTCCACCCGCGGTGCCGCAGATCGACTTGACCAATCCCGAGATCGCCAAGATGACGCTGAAGGAGCGCATTGAGGATCATCGCAATCAACCGGCTTGCAAAGCTTGTCATATGAAGATCGACCCATGGGGAATCGCTTTTGAGAATTACGATGCGCTCGGCAAGTGGCGCGATAAGATCGGTGAAAAGCCGGTGGACGCAGCTAGCGAACTCTCCAATCACATCGAGCTTGACGGCATGATGGGACTGAAGCGATATTTGCTAGAACATCGGCAAGATCAGTTTGTAAGCGCGATGGTTCACAAGCTGTCGACCTTTGCGTTAGGCCGATCGTTAAAGTTCGCGGATCGAGCCGACTTGGATGAGATTACCAAGTCCGTTCGCTTAAGTGATGATGGATTAAGATCTATGGTAGCAGCGATTGTTACCAGTGAGTTGTTTCGGACGAGGTAGATAGTTCGTAGTGGGATTCGCCAGAGTTTCTTCAGTCCTGCGACCAATCATAACAAGAACAAAGAGCATGCCATGAGTATTAGCCTAAACCAGATCGATCGGCGACGATTCCTTCGAGGAACCGGAACGGCCCTGGCGCTTCCCATGCTTGGTTCGTTGCTGCAAGCATCAACTCTTGAGTTGCGTGACGCTCCGCGCGAGAATCCTCGGCGATTTGCCAGCTTCTACTTTGCCGATGGCGTGCCCATGCCACTGCCAAGTGATCCTGCCTATAAGGATTGGGCTTGGTTCCCACATGGCGCGGGACGCGAATTCACTTTTACCAAGTGCATGGAAACACTGGAGCCATTGCGCGATCAGATCACTGTTCTTTCAGGGTTCTCACACGTTGCCGCGCGGAATGTTCACGGACACAACAATGCCGACCAGTTCTTAACCGCCGCTGCGACGGGTACTGGCGACATGGAGTACGTCAATTCGATTTCCATCGATCAAGTTTTTGCGAGTGTGGTTGGCGATCAGACACGGCTTGCTTCGCTGGTGATGTCCACCGATGGCGGCACAGGAACGGCTCGCGGTGCTCATACGCTTTCCTTTGATCGCCAAGGTCGACCCATTCCGGCTGAGCATCGTCCGAAGCAGATCTTTGACAAACTGTTCGTTACCAGCGACGCGGACTCAGCCAAGCGATTGGCCCTCAGCCGCAGTTCTCTGGATGATATGTTGTCCGACGCGAGATCGCTTCGAGCGATGCTCTCAACCGAAGATCGCAAGCAGCTAGATGAATACATGGAGTCCGTTCGGCAGGCTGAAACGAAAGTCGAAAAGGCGAAGCATTGGCTCAACGCTCCGATGCCCAAGATCGACGCGGATCATTTGAATCTTGAGCTAACCGTCGACGCGCCTCGCGAGTATTTGCAGATCATGTTCGAGCTCATCTATCTGGCCTTTCGAACGGATACGACTCGTGTGGCGACCTACCAAATTCGCCGTGAGAATGGAGTGGGTAAGAGCGACCATTTAGCTCGTGCAGTCGGCTTCAACCTCGCGCACCAATTGACGCACGAAACTAAAAATCCTGACGGTTGGAAGAATCTGGGCATCTACTGCCGATTCTTGAATGAGGAGTTCGGTCGGTTGGTGACTCGTTTGAAGGAGACGCCAGAACCTGCCGGGACTGGATCGATGCTTGACAACACGCTGTTGTTCTTCGGGTCAGCTTCTAGCGCGTTTCACCTGTCGCGTAACTATCCGTTGATCCTTGCAGGTGGCAAGAGCATGGGCTTCGAACACGGCCAGTATATCAACATGGCGGGAACCAATTTTCAAGGCGGCCCATGGATGGGTGATCGTGAACCGTGGCAAGATAAAGCCGCGCGGGAAGACGTTCCGCTATCGAATCTTTTTGTCACTATGTTGCAACGCTTGGGAGTGAGCGGTGAGAAGTTCGCCGACAGTACCGGATCAGTTGCAGACATCTAGGAATTCTGCAATCCTCACCAGTCGGCATGAACTACAAACTTCGGTCTAAACCACTCGAACAACTCGAATCACTCGCGGAACTACTTCGTGGATCTCAAGCTCAAGAATCGCAACGTGTTAATCACGGGAGCTGCTAGCGGAATCGGCTTAGCTACGGCAAAGTTGTTTGCCGAAGAAGGATGTGCATTACAGCTTTGGGACATAGCTCCCGAAGTTCATGAGGTGGCCAATCAGTTTCGTTCCGAAGGAGTCCTGGCAGAGGCGGCGATCGTCGATTTAGGAGACTTTGAGGCTACTCAGCAGGCAACTGCATCTGTTGCAAATCGCGGAATTGATCACGTAGTTCACTGCGCGGCCATTGGCTCTGGTAAGTTCGGATTTCCATTCATGCATCTTGCGCCGGGAGACTGGAAGCGAACGCTGGACATCAACATTTTGGGTATGGTCCATATTGCTCATGCGCTGACTCCGCCAATGATTGAACGTCGCCGTGGAACTTTCGTATTCTTGGCTTCGATCGCTGGACAAATCGGCTCGCAGACAGACCCGCCCTACAGCGCGAGCAAAGCGGCCAACATCAACTTTGCTCAGTGCATGGCTAAAGATCTTGCTCAGCACAAAATTCGCGTCAACACGGTCTGTCCGGGAATGGTGAAGACTCCGCTCAATCGTTCTGTTTGGCAAGCCTGGCATGATCGAACTCCAGTTGACCAGCAGCTTAGCTATGAGGAGTGGGCCGAGCGAAAGATCAAAAGCGCGGTTCCCTTAGGGCGTTGGCAAACGTGCGAAGATATCGCCGCCATGATCGTCTTTCTTTCGTCGGATCGCGCGGGGGAGGTTACGGGGCAAACGATCAATGTGGATGGTGGCTTCGTAATGCACTGGTAACTAGAGTTGCGTCAGTTAAACTGCGCTGATCCAACGCCACTTGAAAGAATTACGTCATCCATGAGAGCTTCCGCCTTGAAACCACATTACTTCTCAAAGTCATGCTGCCTGCTGGGGCTATTAGCTTCGCTGCAAACCGCGTCATTCTCTTCAGTATTTTCCCAAGAAAAGAAGGCCATACAGTCTTCGCCGGTCGCGGAAAGTAAACCACCTGAGATTACCGAGACTCGAGGCTCGCGAAGCATTAGCGGAATCTATCCGCACTTGACGGTCTATTCGCAAAGTCGAGTCGATGGGCTCTTCAATCGCGCAGACTCATCGGAATGTGGAATCGGAGCTGTCGTTCCCTGGGCTGGTAAGCTTTGGATGGTGACTTACGCACCGCACCGTCCGCAGGGATCGGACCATAAGCTCTATTCGATCGACGAAAAGAGTCTGACGATGACGATCCACAAGGAGTCTGTGGGTGGGACTCCAGCCGGACGCATGATCCATCAGGAATCCAAGCAGCTCTTCATCGGCCATCATGCGATCAATGATAAAGGCGAAGTCCGTACGATACAGCCTGCGGTGATGCCCGGACGCGTTACCGCATGGGCGCGACATCTCACCGATCCTGCAAACTTGATCTACATGTACGACATGGAAGGGATGCTTTACGAAGTCAATGTGCATTCCTTGGCAGTTCAGAAGCTGTTTCATAATCCAGTCCCCGGCGAGCATGGTAAAGGCGCTTATACGGCTCAGGGCAAATTGGTCGTGGCCAACAATGGCAAGTCGGGTGCTCATGATCCCAAGAAAGATTGGCTCGTGTCGCCGCCGGATAAGTTAGGCCCAGAAGATCGAGGCAGCTTAGCAACCTTTGACGGCAAGCAATGGCAGATCATCGAGCAACGGCAGTACACCGATGTCACTGGACCAGAGGGCATCGCTCCCACTGCATCCGGTGCAAACAAACCGCTGTGGACGATCGGATGGGACAAACGATCCGTAAGGCTGCAAGTTATGGATCAAGGCAAGTTTCACCTCTTTCTTCTTCCCAAAGGCTGTTTGAATAACGATGCGGCGCATGGTTGGTTTACTGAATGGCCGCGGATTCGAAAGATTCACAACGGTCGCTTTCTGATGGACATGCACGGGCTGTTCTTTGATTTTCCCGGCAGCTTCAGCGCAACTAATTCGGCTGGCATCGCTCCGATCGCTCGCCACTTGCGTTATATCCCAGACTTTTGTGACTGGAATGGCCGCCTGGTACTCGCTACCGATGAAACCAGTGTTCAAGGCAATCCGCTGGCGGGGCAGCCACAATCCAATCTTTGGTTTGGCAAGTTTGAAGATCTTTTGACTTGGGGAGAAGCGTCAGCAGCGGGATCGATTTGGATCGACGACTCGGTTCGTGCCAACGAGCCATCGGCGCCGTTCTTGTTCAACGGCTTCCGTCGTCGCGTGGCACACTTCAAAGCAGAACCCAATACTTCTTTCAAGCTGGAGCTGGATATCCGCGGCGATCAGCAGTGGAAAGAGTATCAGACGCTGAAAGTTGACCAGTCTGGCTACACAAGCCATGTGTTTCCCGATGGCCTCGATGCTCAGTGGATTCGTCTTACTTTGGATCGTGCATGCGAGAAAGTCTCGGCCGCGTTCCATTACTCGGACACTCGCGCGCACGACCCTGCTGGCTCGGGACAACAACTGTTCTCAGCCTTGGCAGATATCGATTCCTCGCAAGACGTTCCGGCGTTGCATATGTTCCCTGCGAAAAAGAATCGCAACCTGGAGATTGTCCGCCAAGCTGGAGAGCAAGTGAGCTTTGCCGAACTGAACGCTGAGACGTTCGAATACGGACCTCTACAACGTCGCGACGAGCTTATCAAAAAGGCAAAGGTCCAACCAAAGTTCACCGTTGATGACGCATCGGTGGTACTTCGCGTTTCTGAAAGCATCGATGGCAAGACACTGCAGCACACGCTGCGACTGCCCAAAGGATCGTCCGCGTTCGATAAGGCCTTTGCGGAAGGTTGGCCCCGCGATGAACGTGAGGTGGAATCGGAGCGCACGTTGGCAAACATTCACGGTACCTTTTACGAAGTACCGTTTTGGATTGTTGGTGAAGGCCCTCTCTTCACTAAGATGAAACCGGTCTGCTCGCACAACAAACGTATCGATGATTTTGCTACGTGGCGTGGCTTGCTGTGGCTCAGCGGAGTTCGCCCCGATGCGTCCGCTGGCGAACATGTGATCAAGTCTGAAGATGGCAAGCTCGCGCTTTGGGCTGGAAGTGTCGATGACCTTTGGAAGTTTGGCAAGCCAGTCGGTCGCGGTGGACCATGGAAAGATACTCAAACCAAAGCTGGCCAGCCCTCTGACCCGTATTTAATGAATGGCTACGACAAGAAGACTCTTACGCTCAAGTCCAGCAGCGATTGTACGATTCACATCGAAGTCGACTTCGATTTGCACTCGGGCTTTCATCGATACAAGTCCTTCGAGCTCAAAGCTGGCGAAGAGAAGAAATTCCTGTTTCCCACTGGCTTTGCCGCTCATTGGGTTAGATTTGTCGCTTCGGCCGACACGACGGCAACGGCCTGGTTGGATTATGAGTAACTCTTGCCTTGGCAGTAGAATTGAGTAGGCCATAACCGCACCCAGCTTTCGAGAGCACTGATGAATCTTTACCAACATACGTTTGACAACGTCGAAGACTACCTCCACCATCGAGCGCCGTACCTTTTGGTCGATCGCATCGCTAAGATCGAAGAATCAGCGGTAGAAACGATCAAACGCATTACGGGTGACGAGTTCTTCCTGGCGGGACACTTTCCGGGGGCTCCGATATTTCCCGGGGCGATGATGCAGGAGTTGACGACGCAGAGTGCCGGAATACTCATCGCGGCCAAGTACAACCCGATGCCTGAATTCAACACACATGACCCGTTCTTCAACGAGTATGCTCTTGGCGTACTGGTGCGAGTCAAACGAGCCAAGTACATCGGCTTTGCCAGACCCGGCGATACGCTTCACGTACGAGTCGAGTTAACCGAGCGGCTGAACAACATCTTCGATTTCTCCGCGACGATACAGGTCAACGGACGAGCGATTATGAAGAACGCATTCCAGCTCACCAACGTCAAGTCAACGCTGCTGCAAGGAGTCTCACAGCAGACCTCGTCGACTTGATGATCTGTTTGCAATTAGACGGCAGAGCTAAGGCTTGACTCGGACAAGCTTCATCAAACGTCCCGAGACGTTCCAGTCTTGAACGTAGAGATTGCCGTCTTTGTCCCAGTACGATCCGTGCGTGCCACTGAAGACACCTTCAACCCACTGATCCTGAGGGATGTTGTAGTTGCGTCCTTTTTCCGCATTGTCGTTATGACCAAGGACTGCACAGATGGTGTTGTTCTTGTTGAGAATCACCAAACGTCCATGCAAATCGGGAACGGAAACATAGTCCCCGCCTTGTTGTACACATGCGGACGTAGGCATGCCCAGTCCTGTAATCACTTCTTCCATGAAGTTGCCGTCTAAGTCATAGTGCAACAGTCGGCCTTTGGGCTCGTGATTGCGATCACAGATAAGCAATCTTGGCGGATCGTATCGCGTATCTAGGGTCATGCCGTGAGCTGTGTTGAACTGCTTAAGATCGTTCCCCTTTTCACCAAAGTGCTTGATGTACTTGCCAGTCTTATCGAATTTAAAGATGTAGTTACTGGCGTAGCCATCAGCCAAGAAGATATCGCCGTTAGGTGCAACGGTGATCGCGGTTGGATTGAACTTGGTCAGTTTCAATCCAGACTCTTCGGGAAACGGTAATCGCAGCACGATGTCTCCGGTGATCGCGTTGAACTTGATCCCTTCTTTGTTAGCATTGCGAGCACCATAGATGTACTCGACTCCGTCCTCTTCGCGAATCTCCATGTCGTGTAGTCGGGAGTGGTCGTTATCTACAAAA
>CAYWNG010000094.1:0-14903 GCA_964458685.1 uncultured Pirellulaceae bacterium | reverse complement strand
TCTTGGCAACCTGGCTGTCTGGGCAGCGGCCGAGGGTGGCAAAGACGGCGAGATGGGCGAGTGGGGCGAAAAGGTAGAATGGGATGCTAAGAATTTGAAGGTTACCAATCTAGCGTCGCTCAAGACACCTAAGGTTGCTGACTTGATCAAGCCAACCTACCGCGCCGGATACCGTTTGGACTAGTTTTCAGTCTCGCGGTTTTGAATTTGACAAGTAAAATTTGCGGGGCACAGGGATCTGTGCCCCGCTTGCTTTCATCAACTTACTTCAGGGTAGTTCCATGTCGTTTCGTCTGTTGGGTCGATTTACATTGTTGGCTTGTGTTGTCGCGCTGGGCAGTTGTTCTGGTCCCGATTCGAAAAAGAGCGCGGGGAACAAGTCTGCGACAGACAGTGGGAAGTCCGAGTCAGGTTCGGAGCCCGAAGTAAAGCTCTCGGAGTCTAACGCCAAAGCCAAGAAGCGAATTGAAGAGATCGGGGGAACGATCAAGCTGACCGAAGGTGAGATTACGCAAGTTCTGTTCGACGATTGCTCTAACGTGGGCGAAGCGGATGTCGAACTTATCGGTGGGCTAAGCAAGCTGCAAAAGCTTCAGTTAGAAAACTATCGAACGTTGAACGACGACTCTGTCGCAAAGCTCGCCAAGTTACAAAACTTGACTTCGCTATCGATTACGAACACGGTGATCACAGATGCAACGGTTGATTTCATCGTCAGCACCTTTCCAAAGTTGACTGAATTGGATTTGTCCTCCAATACGAATATGACGCCTGGTGCGCTCGACAAGATTGCCAAGCTGTCGGGGCTGAAATCGTTGATACTTGTACAGAACCGATTTAACGAGATCAGTACTCTGAGTCTAGAGGATCTCAAGCAGCTTAAGGTCTTGGACTTGCGAGGCAACATGGAAGCTGGCAACATGACGATGGAAGTTGTTGCCGGTTTGCCTGAGTTGACGGCGTTTAAGCACCGCAGCAACATTGTTGGCGATGATGGAATGGAGAAGTTTGCGACGGCCAGCAAATTGGAAAGTCTGTTGATCCAAGATTTCTTGATTACTGGACGATCGGGGCAGCATTTGGCCAAGCTAACCAAGCTAAAGCAGTTGGAGATTTTTCGCTGCCAAGCGTTCGATTCTCAAGGTGTTTTGGCACTAAAGGGCATGGGCTTGGAACGGCTTACTCTTCGCGGCTTGCCCGCAGTAGATGATTCAGCCATGGAAGCCTTGAATGATCTTCCGAAGCTAAAGAAGCTATTCCTGCATGAATTAGAATCCGTATCGGACAGTGGCCTCAAGAACTTAGCGTCCTTACAGTCTTTGGAGCTACTGGACGTTTGGTCCGTCTCGCAAATGACCGATGCAACAATGGAGGTTATCGCCAAGCTTCCTAACTTGAGAGAATTGACACTCCGAACAACGGGCGTTACTGACGCTGCTGTTGAGAAGATTCTTGCGATGCCTAAGCTTCAAGTTCTTACGATGAAAGAAAACGGTTCTGTCACCGAGGCGGCGCTGAAGAAGCTTGAGACGAAGAAATGGGCCAAGCTAGACATTGGAAAGAAGTAGTCGAATCGTTAGTGCTGTCTGCTACGTTGCCTGTCAGAAGCCGTTGTTAAGAATTTCATTAAGGCGAGCAGAATTACCTGTTCGCCTTCTTTTTTGCTTACTGAAAGTCAGGTAACGCTACAGGTACAACTAGCGGTGGCAATCAACCGCTCTCTTGTGTCGGTAATTCGACACTCTACAAATCCGATGCGAAGGCCGCGTTGTACCACCTGAGCTCTCGCAAGCAGGCGACCACTCTTGATCGGTCTGACGAAGTTGGTCTTCAGTTCGATGGTAGCGAAGCCATGTTGGTTGAATAGCGTTCTTCCAAAGGCTATTCCCATCGCTGCATCGGCCAGCAAGCTGATCACGCCTCCATGTACTAATCCCATGGGATTGTGGTGATTCTTGTCTAGCGTCAGGTAGACTTCGGACTTGCCCTCTTCGGCTGGAGGTTGAATCTCCAGGCCGATTAAGTGAGCAATGGGGGCCCAAGCGAGTGGATCATGCATGCGATTGTCAAATCAAGGTTAGTAACGCCATTGTGCACCCAAGCCCAGCGAACGAACCCAGTACCTGCTCGTGTGGAATGCAAACCCTGGATCTTGCGAGCCGGTAAGCGGGTCGGATAGGTTGACTCGAAGTCGCGGGTCAATCTGTCGACTGGCCTGAGCGACCTTAGGTATCATCAGGTAGTTATAGCCGATGGAGAAGTCCAGGTTGGGGCCAAGTGCATAGGCTAGATTGACACCGACCTCTGGAGCCAAGGCAAATGTATTGCTCTTGAATGATCGTGTGTTGGTGTTTCTCGCTAAAAGCCCTTGGTTGCTCACATTAGTAGCTCCACCCGCGACTGTGGTCGTGTTTCCACGGATTTCTACCTCTCGTTCCAGATTGCCCGCCGTTAGTCGGAATGTTGACTCAAGCTGTAGTTGCCCGATGCGTCGGGTGGACATGAATCCCATGGCAAATCCATGGAGACGGTTTTGAGTTCGGAAATTGTCTGTAACCGAAATGGTACTTCCTTGAAGTCCTCCGACTGCTCCAGTGACAGTGGTTTGCGAGGCAATTTGCAGTCGCTCACCGATCAGCGTGTGATGGTACCCATAGACCCAGTCGAAGCGAGTGAATCGGTCGGCATAAGCCATCTTACGGAACAGAACGTCAAATCCATACAGCTTTGAGGAGGAGTTGACGTTGATCGATCCGATGCTGTCTCCAGGAAAAGCAATCAACTGAGTGTCCGGTGTAGCCACGTTAGTTGTTGTGTTGGTAAATGGCCTGGCCAAAATCGGAAAGCGTGTGGAGTCGTACGTGGTTGAATCGGAAAAGGTGCCAGCATTCCAGTAACGGAACATCACACCGTGATACTGACAGTCATCTAGCCATGTCGAAAGTGTAATTCTCCCACCCGCGCGCACACCATCGTTGAATTGTCCAGCGCGAAGAATCTGGGTTGTGTTCTGCCCCAATTCGCCGGCCAAGTCCGAATCGGTTCCTGCGGTAGCAGTGGTTACGAGCGGCGGTGTGGATTGTGGGCGTCGCCAAAACAGAGGTGCTTCGGCTCTGATGCTAAGTCGGCTGAGTAGTCTTTGTAGAGGACTTGGTCCGCAGGGGATTCCACAGAAGTCATCGCAACCGCAACTGTCACAAGAACCGCACCCGCCGATTGAGTCACAACTGCTGCAGCCACCATCTAGATAGCCTTCGCCGCCTGCGATCCCTTCGATCATTGGAGACTGAGTATCGACCACAGTGCCTCCGCTAATGCGACCGCTTCCGCATGAGGTACAGCCGGCAGGTACAACTTCCGATGCTCGTGCCTGCCGAGCCGAAGCCTTGGCCGACGCCGAGCGAACAGATTCTCGCTCGACATGGCTGGCCGAAACTACAGCAGCTTTGGCCGGCTTCGTCTTTCGCGCAGGGACCTCGTCGACCAATTCCTCAGTCGTTTCATCCGCTTCGCTAACATCGCTCGCGCGGATCGTTTCGCTTTCGGACTTGTAAAGTCGCCGACTATTTGAGCCGCTACGAAGTTGGGCCAAACCTGGACTCGCCATTAGTGTTACCAACACTAATCCAGTCAAAGGCCTACAACGAATCAACAACCCAAGCAGATTGTGTTTTCGATGTTTGCTCAACATGCTAATCCCCTCTGTGACTTAGATGAAGAATCCAGGGCAGCCTTCAGCGACTTCAATTTCCAGCGCAGGTGCAAGCATTGGCCTGCGACTACTCCGCTTGATCATTTGATCGATGAGGGCACTGTCGTCTTGATCCTCTTGGGTTCAAACTCTGAAGCTCAGCTAGTGTTCTTTGGTCCAACTAGCTGAAGTCCCGCAGTCACCGTGTGGTAAGACGAAGTCCCGAAACTAGTATTCGGCTTTAACCATTAGCCCGGATGAGTAAATCTGGTAGATTTTGCGGCCTGAGGTGAGTTTGCTGCTTGCGGCGAGTTTGCGACCGTGCCGCCAGTCGCAAATAGTAGACATTAGAAACAAAACGCTCTAGAGGCGGCTGAGGTTCTTTCTGAACTAGCCGCAACGCGTTAGAGAGCGTCCCGCTTAGGCGGCCGTTAGCCGTTCTGAACTAGCCGCCACGCGTTAGCGTCCGGTTTTGCAAGCATTCAAAAGCCGTTTGAGAGCAGACCTCGCTCCGTCTACACTGAGTTCCCACTTGCCGAAACTGCCTCAATTACCTAGGAAACCGGACGCTAACGCGTTGCGGCTAGTATTTCTAAGCGGGACGCTCTCTAACTAAGCGGGATGCTCTCTAATGGCAGGTATTCCTAAGTGGACACGATGTCCAAGTTACTTCCGAAAGATGTCGGAACTACATCCGTCTCAGAGCCCTGCCCTTTTGGACCAAACTCTCTATGGCAGCATTCCCCGATAATCTAGCCCGGCTTTTTGCTTTGCCAAATCATTTTGGATTTGGCATGGAAGTTGTATGATGAAGAGGATGTCGTCGAGGCCCTCTGGGCCATTAACATTTGGGGGTTCAAAATGAACAGCAAACTCAAACTCATCGCATCCATCGCTTTTGCCGTGGCAGTATTCTTTGGAGTCAGCCAAAGCGCTAATGCGCAATTCGGAAATCAATGTTACCATCCGGGATTTCCCGCGTATCGCACCTCCTTCGGACACGGGTACGGCTACGGGTACGGATATGGGTACTCCTATCCTTACGGAGGTTATTCGAGTTACGCAGCCTATCCCGCGTATTCGACTTACTACGCTCCACATGTCTACAGCGGCACAAGTTTGTACGTCGGTCCTGGATACACAACAGCTCGTGTTGTCGTACCACAATACTATCCCGCCTATCGACCTGCGGTGGTAGCAGCTCCCTTCGGTCCAGTGCCTAGGGTCAGGGTTGGCTTCTAGAAATTGCCAACAGTGCTTATGTCAGAGCAGACCTAGAGTTCGATGATTGAACTCTAGGATTTGATTCTGGAGCAGCCTCTTTCTTGCGATGTGTCGAACGCTGGCCTTTCGTTGTTCTTGAGCAGAACGAATTGTTCGAAAAAATCTGTTCAGGGCAAGGATGGCAACTTCGTGATTATCGATCCTCTCAGTTAGCTTATCCGCCCTTGTTGAAATCAAATCATCAATGGCTGGAGCAGCTAACGGTCTAGGCTTGCGCTCGAACGTTTCTACGGCGAATAAACAAACTATCATTAGAGTCTTTCTTCGAGAGCTAGGATCGATCTATGTCTGAAGCGGAATCTGCGAGCGGTCGCGAGGGCGTTGTCAAAGTTGGAATAGGACCTGGTTTGGCTTACGCCACGACCATCTTTTTGAGTGCCTTTCTGCTCTTTCAAGTCCAACCGCTGATCAGCAAGTTCATTCTGCCTTGGTTCGGAGGCAGTCCCGCAGTCTGGACCGCGGCAATGTTGTTCTTTCAGTCAGTATTGTTCGGTGGCTATTTGTATGCGCATGTTTTGACCTCTCGATTTGGCGGTCGTGGTCAACTTTGGATTCACATCGGACTTCTGACTTTGGCGATGATCTCGGTGGCTGTTACTCAGACAACACCTTGGGCTAGTCTTCGACCGACCGGCGATGAAGCCGAGTCGCCGTTACTGCGAGTACTCATGGTCTTGGCGGCAACAGTAGGTTTGCCGTACTTCGTTCTTTCTTCAACGGGGCCGCTGCTTCAAAAGTGGTTCAGCGATGCGTTTCCAGGTGCGTCTCCGTATCGTTTGTTTGCATTATCGAACTTCGGATCGCTACTGGCGTTGCTAAGCTACCCATTCTTCTTTGAAGTCCATTGGGGCAGCGTTACACAAGCTCGAGCTTGGTCGGTTGCGTTCGTAGTATTCGCAGTTGGATGTGCCGCGTGTGCCTTGGGAACGCGACGGCTAGTAGCAAGGTTGTCGTACGTTGATGCTGATCAGAACGCAAAGTCATCGAAGGCAATAGCTTCAAGTGAATCCGCCAAGCAGGAATCGAAGTCTGCTCAAGTCGCGACCGCCCCCAACGTTTGGACTCGAGTTGCTTGGGTGGGCTTGCCCGCACTAGCCTCGGTGATGTTCCTGGCGGTTACTAACGAAGTCTGTCAAAACGTGGCCACGGTACCACTGTTGTGGATCATTCCATTGAGTTTGTACCTGATGTCCTTTATTGTTGCCTTTGACCATCCGAGATGGTTTCGAGTTGGTACGACGGCGACGCTGCTTTGCTTGTCGATTATTGCCGTCACAGGTTGGCATCACATCGATTGGACTATTGACAAGCTGCTTGTGGCAACGCAGTGGCAGTTCGCAAAGCCTTGGATGTTTCAAACCGCCGCCTACTTCTTGGCATTGTTCATGGTGTGCCTCCTTTGTCACGGGCAGTTAGCTAGGCTCAAGCCCGAGCCGAAGTTCTTGACTTCGTACTTCATGACAATGTCCCTTGGTGGCGCGATCGGCGGTTTGTTCGTCAACTTCGTGGCTAAGAATCTCTTCGTGACCTTCTTCGAGCTACCGCTTGCGTTTTTGGCTTCGCTAATCATTGCTGGTTACCTGCTCTACAGTCGGCTGTTGGCACATGAGCTGGGCAAGTGGGTAGCGATTGTCTTCCCATTGATCCTGGTCGCTTTCGGTGGGCATTTTCTTTTCATTGAAGATCTTTTGAATACCCCTGGTAATTCACGAAAGTTAGTTCACCAGTCGCGAAACTTCTATGGCGTATTGTCAGTACGCAAAGACTATGTCGGCGAGCCCGATGAGAGCTACCGATTCTTCAGTGGAAGTATTCTGCACGGAATGCAACTGTCCGATCCTGCGCGCATGGCTGAACCGCTCACTTACTACGGGCCACTGAGCGGCGTCGGCTTAGCGATTCAAGACCTCCAGATGCGCAAGGAGAAGTGTCACATTGGCGTCGTTGGACTGGGGATTGGAACTCTGGCTACCTATGCGAGAAAGTCCGACATCGTGCGTTACTATGAAATCAACCCCTCTGTCGTATCGATCGCGAAAAACCCCGATTGGTTTCACTTTGTCAGTGACTGTAAGGGCAAAATGGACATCGTTTTAGGCGACGCAAGATTGCAATTGGAAAGCGAGTTTGAGAAAGTTGGTTCCCAGCAATTCGACCTGTTGTGTCTGGATGCTTTTTCCGGTGACGCGATTCCAACTCACCTTCTGACGGACGAAGCCTTTGCCATTTATCGAAAGCACATAGCGCCTGGAGGCGTCCTGGCGGTTCACATCACCAACACCTATCTCGATTTGTACCCAGTCGTGCAACGTTTGGCTAAACAGCACGGATGGAAAGCCACTCGGATATTTCGTCACGCAGATGTGCTGCAATACACGAACGATTATGTCCTGCTTTCGGATGACGAAGCCTTCATAAGTAGGTTGCCGGAGTCCATGGGGGACGAACCGGAACCATCGATTAGTCCGGATAATCTGCCAATGTGGACTGACCAGTACAGCAATCTTCTTCAGATTTTGCGGTAGCGGCGTGGTCTGTTTCCGGCATGTCCGGCGAGAATACCTGTCTCACTCACGGGTTGCAGCTATAATGAGCTGACCTTATCTGCGTCCCGCACAGTCGTCTTCTCGTCCCTTCGTGCCAGTCCACCCCGAGCAACTGAGTGAAATCCGAACAGGAATTAATTGCTGAATCTCGCGCTGGTAGTCAAGATGCCTACTGCGAGCTGGTCAATCGATTTTCCGGTCGGCTGTTCAGTGCTATGTTGCACGTCATTGGTTCCCACGACGACGCAGAGGAAGTTGTCCAAGAGACCTTCGTTCAGGCGTATGTAAAACTGGACACCTTCCAGGGCAATAGTCAGTTCTTTACTTGGTTGTATCGCATCGCTTTCAATAACTCGCTCAGCCGACGTCGTCGTCGACGACCTGACGTGTCGCTTGAGGCGAATCGTGAAACCAATGGCATCGATCCCGAAGATCGGGTTGAGCAGCCTGAAGAGCCGATGTTGAGGCAAGAGAAGATTGACATGGTGCATAAGGGACTGCAAATGCTGACCGAAGAGCATCGCAGCATTCTCGTATTGCGAGAGATGGATGACATGGCTTACGAAGATATTGCAGAAGTCTTAAACATCAACATCGGTACCGTACGCAGTCGTCTATCTAGAGCGCGTGCAGCTCTCAAAGCAATCCTAGAAGAGATCGATGAGATCTAGCAGAGCGAATCAAATATGCCAGTGATATCTCTACTCTCGACTACGATTGGTTCAGCCGAAGCAGGTAAACAACTTGCCGTCAAGCTGGTCGAAAGCAAGCTAGCCGCCTGTGTGCAAATGGATGGCCCCATCGAAAGCGTCTATCGATGGCAAGGGCAACTGTGCGTCGAAACGGAATTCCGGCTGACTTGCAAAACGTTGCCCACTTGTGTTAATGCTGCAATGCTCTTCGTCAAACAGAATCACAGCTATGAAACGCCAGAGATTTTAATTGAACAGGCTGAGGTTTCAGCGGACTACTTTCAGTGGTTACAGGAGCAGGTTGTAGAGTCCGAGCTTGTGGAGCCTGAGGTTGTGGAGTCCAAGGTTGTGGAGCCCGAAAGTCCATGAGCTTCCAGCGACTATGTTTGCTTGAGGATCTTGAACTCAACCGCGGTAAGGAGTTCTTGATCGCTGAAAAAATCGTGGCGGCTTTTCGCACCGATAATGGAGTCTTTGCGGTGGATGGCATGTGCGCGCATCAGGGTGGCCCTGTCGCACAAGGCGAGCTTCAAGGTAAATGCGTGACGTGCCCGTGGCATGGATGGCAATATGACATCAGCACGGGAGTCAATCTGCTTTCGCAAAAGAAAATGCTAGCCAATTATCCGATCGAAATCCGGGCCGGTGAGGTCTGGATTGATGTGGCTTAGTTGCAGATGGTTGCTGCTTGGGAAGGTTAGGACAGCGATCGGTTGCGATCCTGTTTGGCGGCTTTTAGCTATCATCCCGCTGATTTGGAAGGTGGTTCTGACCTAGACATAGCTAGCCTAAATTCACTACTCTCCGATCATCGAACCAACTTCCTTGATCGTTGAAGAAAAATGAATTCGTGGGCCGCTCAACTTTTTAGACACCGGGAACTGATACTTCCCGTTTCCATTGTTGCTTGTGTAGTGGTCATCCTTGTACCGCTTCCACCAGCGCTCATGGACGTGCTGTTAGCTGCCAACATCACGATTTCGATCATCATTCTGTTGACTACTCTCTATATCCAAACACCTTTGGAGTTCAGCGTCTTTCCCACGCTACTTGTGGCCACGACGTTGTCTAGGCTTGTACTTAACGTAGCTACCACGCGACTCATTCTCACTCGCGGTGCGACCAACGCTGGTGATGCTGCTGGAGGTGTAATTCAAGCGTTCGGAGAGTTCGTCTCAGGCGATGACTTGATGGTTGGCGTGGTCCTGTTCGTGATCATCGTCTTGATTCAGTTCTTGGTCATCACCAAAGGTGCAACTCGCGTCAGTGAAGTAGCCGCCCGTTTTGCTTTGGATGGTATGCCTGGGCGTCAAATGGCTATTGATGCTGATTTAACTTCTGGAGTGATTGACGAAGCAGAAGCAACCCGACGTCGCGAAAGCTTGACAAGACAAGCGGATTTTTATGGAGCGATGGATGGTGCTAGTAAGTTCGTACGCGGTGACGCCATCGCTGGTATTCTGATCACCATCATCAACGTTCTCGGCGGCTTTTATGTGGGAATGATGGCAGGAATGCCCATCGGTGAGACGGTTGAACTGTTTACAAAGTTGACAATCGGCGATGGTTTGGTCAGTCAAGTACCTGCATTCTTGATATCCGTTGCCGCAGCCTTGCTGGTGACACGAAGCACTCAGCAGTCCAATCTCCCCACTGAATTTCTGTCGCAACTGTTGGCAAGACCACAAGCACTTATGGTCTCAGCGGGCTTTCTCGTGCTCATGATCTTCACGCAACTTCCCGCGATACCCTTGCTATCGCTTGCTGGTGGTTGTGTCGGTTTAGCTTTGATGATGCAGAAGCAAACGCGGCTTAAGTCAGTACAAGTTGCTCAGCAAGCCAAGGCAGATGCTGTTGCTAAAGCTGCTCCACCAGAGCGTAAGCCAGAAGACTTTTTAACTGTCGATCCAATGCGAGTAGAGATCGGAGGCAGACTGTTGGCCTTAGCCGATCCCGCTCGTGGCGGTGATTTGATGGAGAAGATCACAGGCGTGCGTTCGATTTTGGCAAGCGAACTTGGCATCTTATTGCCCAAAGTTCGATTGAAAGACAAACTGTCGCTAGGAGAGTTCGCCTACGAGATCCAAATTGCAGGCAACGCCATTGCGCGCGGCGAAGTGTATCCTGATGCGATCTTGGCTATTGATGTTGGTCGAAGCACCGGCAAACTCAGTGGTGTCGAGACACGCGAGCCTGCAAGAGGTCGAGCCGCGGTATGGGTTCGCGCCGACCAACGCATGCAAGCTGAAATGTATGGATATCAAGTAGCGACGCCCACAATGGTTATCGCTACGCATCTTCAAGAGATCGCTCGATCGCACGCCGACGAGCTACTGACGCGTGAATCGACCAAGCAGTTGATCGATCAGCTCAAGACTGTTAGTCCAACCGTTGTGGATGAATTGATTCCTGGCATGATGAAACTTGCCGACGTACAGCAAGTACTTCAAATGCTCCTTCGCGAAGATATTCCGATCCGCCAACTGGGAACGATCGTTGAAACGCTTGGTAACTTCGCTTCCAGAACCAAAGATCCCGTGATGCTTTGTGAGTATGTGCGAGGTCGGATAGCTCGGACGATTTGTCATCGCTTTGCCGACGCGGCTGGTCAAATTCATGTGATTACCATGGATCCCGCAATGGAAGATCGCATAGCGGCAGGCTTTGAATTGACGGAGCGAGGTATCTTGATTCGCATGAGCCCACCGGCAATCGAAATCACTTGTCAGCAAATTGCTCAGCAACTCAAGAAGCTGACTCAAGCTGGTCATAAGCCGCTTCTGATCGTCAATCCTAGAATTCGCCCAGCGGTAAGACATATTACTCAGGTCCACCTGCCCGAGCTAAGAGTCATCAGCCATGCCGAAATCGCTCAAGGCACTGTTACTGTTGCCGTAGGCGTTGTCTCCGACCCCGTCGCAAAAACCTAAAGTTCGTAACCAAGCTTTTCCCGCAGCTTAGACCATGCAGATCAAAACATTTCGCGCAAAGTCCATCCAAGAAGCACTTCAGTTGGTCCGCGAAAAACTGGGCCCTGATGCTTGTGTCTTAGATACTCGAGAAGTTCGCGGTGGACTGATTCGGCGGCCCATGATCGAAGTCGACGCAAGTAGTCACCGCGAGCCCAAGAACCGAATCGCCGCTACTCTTGAAGAGACTCAGCAATCTTCAGCGGCTAGTCGCTTGTCAATTAATGATGAATTTGACCAGCCATCTTTGGCAACGCAACTACTTGAGAATGAACTCAAAGCTAATGGTGGCGTTGGTACAAACTTAGTTCAAACACAGACTACACCGCCCGTACAGGAGAGGCCAAGTTCCTTAGCGATCTTGCCTCCGCGACCTTTGTCGCAAACAGTCGACTCCAGTTTCTCTAATACTCAGAGTGGTACGTCTGGAAGTTCAAGTCCTGCGGCTCGCGAGGTCCTGGGGGAATTAATGGCTCAAGGAATCGAAGGCGAGCTTGCGGCGGAACTTGTAAGCCGCGCTGCCGCACGATGTGCTCCAGAGTTTCGCAACGATGCATGGCTCATTCGTGGACAGGTGAGCCAGATCCTTGTGGAACGATTGCAGGTTGCAACTGCGGAAGCAGAAATGTCCTATGATCAAAAGATGATTGCTGTAGTTGGTCCGTCGGGTGTAGGTAAGACGACATTCTTATCGAAGCTCGCTCATCGAGCCCATCATGAATGGAATCAGCAAATTGGAATTGTCGCTATGGATACTTGGCGACATGGAGCAGTCGAGCAATACCTAGAACTGGCCGAAACTCTGAATGTTGAAGTTGAAGTTGTTGGTGGAATGGAACAGCTAGCTCCCGCCCTGCAAAGGCTTCGGGAATTTGATTTGGTTTTGATCGATACCGCAGGGCGATCGCCGCAAGACTTGCCGCAAATCGAATACTTGAAGGAAATGCTGCAAATTGCGCAGCCTACAGAGACTCAGTTGGTGATGAGTGCCAGCGCTTCACAGTCGCATATCAAGCATACGATTCAGCGGTTTGCGTCTGTTGGTTTGACTCACGTTTGTTTGACAAAGCTAGACGAAGGCAACAGTTTGGGGCACTGGCTTTCCTCGCTGTTTGATTCCGGTCTTCTGCTACAGTATCTATCACATGGTCCCAATGTTGAAAAAGAACTCATGACTCCCAATAAGCGACACTTGGCCTCGCTGTTCTTGGGCCAGATGCAATTGCACTCGATTGGTGATTCGGTCTCTTAGATCAGGTCGACTTTCGGCTTGTTAGCCCGCGAAATCACTTTCGAATCGACTTTTTATCCAGCAGTTGATTGACATGCTTGTATCCCTGGGCAAAATGACGGTAGGGAGTTAAGCCGCTTGGTGCTTCCTCCTGTTGCTTCAGAGGTTCCGAATCATGTCCAGTCAACCGAAGATTCTTTTAAGCGAAAATGAGTACCTTGAGAGGGAGCGACTGGCGTCTTTCAAGAGCGAGTACTTTCGTGGCGAGACATTTGCCATGGCCGGAGCATCAGAGCGGCATAATTTGATTGTATCCAATATGATTGTCTCACTTGGGCAACAGCTCAAGAAGCGACCTTGTCGTGTCTATCCGAGCGACTTGCGAGTGAAGGTAAAACGCTCGGGATTAATTACCTATCCCGATGTAACGGTTGTATGCGGTAAGAATGAGCTGTTGCCTGATCATGGCGACGTACTGATTAATCCAACCGTCATCGTTGAAATACTCTCTGACTCGACAGAGGCGTACGATCGAGGCAAGAAGTTCGAGTACTATCGAACGATTGAGTCTCTGCAAGAGTACGTGCTTGTCGCTCAAGATCGTGTGAGCGTCGAGTGGTTTACTCGAAGCAAAGATCATTCTGGCTGGAGCCTGAATGCCACTCAGGACATTCAGGGCGAACTTCGCTTAGACTCGATCGAATGCGTCGTTCCCGTAGCGGAAATCTACGATAAAGTAGTTCTTGATCCGACTACAGAGGAATAGCCCAGAAGAACGCGGCGGCAGAAGCGGACTCGACAATTGCAGCCTTGCTGTCGTAAGGGATGTTGTCTCGCAGGCAAGGTGCTGCGCTTCCAGCGCGATAGTGGCCAAGGGCATAGACACAGTCACGCCTTGGACGCAGTGTCGCATGATAGGGTAGCAATGGAATCGTTGCAAAGAACTTGACGCCAGAGATCATCGATTGAGCTACATCGTAGCCGCAGAAGCTGCGTGTGTGTCCGTGACGCTCCAACATGGCATCTTCAAAATACAGCGGGTTGTGCTGTATGTTGCTGGCTTGCCAATACACATGCGTGTGTACCATGCCTCGACTCGCACCCGTAGGGAGTGGAATTTGCGATGTAGTTCGTGAACTGGATGGCGTAGGAATCAAACCAGTTCCGATCTTCTGAGAATTAATCGAAGTCGCTTGAACGCGGATATTCAGCGCTCGATTCTGCATCGGTGCAAGAGCGTCTTGGTTCTTGTCATTGCTGGATTCAGACTTTTCGTCTTTGCTGGTTGTTGCATCGTCTTGACTTGTGGCTGTATCGACTTTGCTCAACTTCGCATCGACGTCCTTTAGCGATTGTGGCGAATCGCTGGGGCTGGTTTCGTCCTCCAGTTTTGTTGCCGGAAGTTCAAGGTAGTAAGCCTCGATCAACGCTGGCTTTCGAACTGACGCCGTCGTCACTTTGCCTTCTTGCGCGATGGCGTTTCCAGCAGCAAAGGTACATGCTGCCATCAGCAATCCCGAGCTGATAATACGAGATTTATTGAAACGCCGTGCGAGCATCGCTATCCACTCCCTGGAATGCTAGGTAGGCTGGGTCAGAGTCCCTTCTGGCCCTTGCTACTTGCAGATTCGTCAAAGCTGAAGCCCGACCTTCAGCAGCTTTGCCAAGCCGAGAATAATCGCTACAGCTTATTGGGCAGACTTTGCAGCCTATGACGCTCGTGATGGTGTAAGCTAGTGGGGTCTGCGAAGAATCGACGACGTAATCCATACATCTTATCAGCCAAATTGACCGAATGAGTCTTCTTCAACTTTCGAAAGTTGCCTTTTCGCAAGGCTCGCTATCTATCCTCCGCGATATCACGCTAAGTGCGCGGAAGGGCGAGCGTATTGTGATCATGGGAAAAAGCGGTGCGGGAAAATCGACGTTACTGCGAGTCATGGCTGGACTGCAAGGGCCTACCAGCGGCGAAATTTTGCTGCAGGGAATTTCTCTTGGTCGCATAAGTCCCAGCGATCGAAACATCGCGATGCTTACGCAGGATTATGCCCTCTACCCACAATTGACGGTTCAGCAAAACCTTCAGACCTCAACGCAGCGTCAGAAAGTCGAATCATCGTTAGCCAATGAGCGAATGGATCAAGTGGTTCGTTGGTTTGGTATTGGAGAGCTAATGAACCGACTGCCAAGTCAAATATCAGGAGGTCAAGCGCAGCGCGTGGCGATGGCGAAAGCTCTCATTCGCAAGCCGCAACTTCTACTGCTCGACGAACCCTTTAGCCAACTGGACAATCAACTGCGTAGCCAACTGGTGCAGAGTTTGATGATCGCCTGCGAGCAGCTTGAGCTCACGCTTTGCTGCGTTAGTCATGATCCTCGCGAAGCTTTTCGTATCGCTTCACGCATCATCGTGCTGAACGATGGAGTGGTTGAGCAGGATGCAACTCCACAGACTGTCTATCAACAGCCCAATTCGGTGTTAGTCGCCGA
>CAYWNG010000093.1:0-14948 GCA_964458685.1 uncultured Pirellulaceae bacterium | reverse complement strand
GCCGAGCAGGTAGTCTAAGCTACTGCGTTGCGCACCCGTCAGCTCAGGGCCAATGGCTTTGCCTGCTCCGAACAGCTTATGGCACTGCGAGCAAGTCTTGTCGTAGAGTGCTCGACCGGCCGAGAGATCAGCTTTTGCTAGGCTCGCGTTAGTCAAAACAGCTTTCCATCGCTCGATCTCAGCAGCTTTCTCGGCGGGGGAATCGTTGATGGTTCCCCAAACCGAAGCTAGCGTCTCATTGAGTCGCTGATCGCTAAAGTTGCGCATCTGTCGCGCGTGAGTTGCTTTAATGTCATCGCGAGTGATCGGGGCTTTTCCGCCGGCAAGTTCGTCGAGCATTACGTGAGCGAAGGAAGGCCGTGATGCGAGGAGCTCCATCACCAAGGCTCGATCATCGGGCTGGAATCTCCTGAATTTTTGTACAAGCAATTTCGCAATTGCAGGATCATCGAACTGGGCTAGCCCCTTAGCCGCTGTTGCATTGACGACTCGCGTATCCAATAGCGACTCGCAGACCTTTCGCAGATCGGCTGGCCGTGACTCGATCAGAGTCTCAAGCGCCTGCTGCCGGTCACGATTAGCGGCTTTGCCATCCATAGCAATTGCGCGAATTTGATCCAGCGCTAGGCCGTCGCCGAACAAGGCGCTTAGCTTCAGAACGTGTTCGCGGACTTCAGGAGTACCCTTTTCGAAAGTTGCGACAAACCTCTCCCAACTCGCAGGCTTAGTCGCTTTTCGCCAACCGCGAAAGCCCTCTGAAAGTCCTGTTAGTAAGCTAAATTGCTTCGCTGAGGTCATCGTGCAACCCGCTTCGACAAGTTGATTGAGCGCAACTGAGTCTTTTGCGGAACTGCTGGAGATGTACCTAGCTATGGAAGCGGTCAGCATCGGCCACTTGCAATTGACTGCCAAGTTCACGAGCTGCGACGGGGCCTTGTCGCCAACCGGAGAGATACCGAACCACACCAACAGGTTCATGTCGATGTCGTCAACGTCTTCAACGCGCGAAGCTATTGCTAAAGCCAGCTTACCACGTTCTCTAACGGGTAAACGTTGCAAGGTGGATGCAAGTTGTCGACGTACTAGTCCGGACTGATCCGCTTCAGCCATCTTCACAAGCTTCGACACGGTCAATGGTTCGTTCGGATAAATCGCAGTTGGACTTGGACCTTGGACCCAATCTAAAGGCCAAAAGTCAGTCAACAACCGAATCGCCCAGACTCGTAGGTGTTCATCGGGATTCTCGAGCAACCCAAACAACTGGTCCGTAGTAGCTTTGCCCTCGCGATAGTCGGACCACAGCTTCTGCAATCTTCCCGTTCCGGCTGCGCACCATGGCTTCATCAATGGCGGGGGTGTCGCTTGCTTGCCATAACTGATGCGGTAGACCCGGCCGCTTCGACGGTGAACGCCATTGTGCTCGTGGCACTCGCCGGTATCGCTCCAATCAATCACATAGCAGTTGCCGTCAGGGCCAATCGTCAAATCGATGCCTCGAAAGAAAGGGTCGGACATCAGGAACACATCCGGCTCGTGCTTACCAACGTATCCGGTACCGGACCTCTCCAGCCGCTCGACATTCGTTCGGCGACCATGCATGTTCAGGGTAAACAATCGGTTGTGATAAGCTTCGGGCCATTGCTTGCCAAGATAGATCATCGCTCCGATATGCGCGTGGCCGCCGCCTAAGTCGTTAGCCTTGCCATCGCGACTTTCGGTCCAGTTCCCTTTCCGATCAAAGTGATAATGGTCGGCGATCATATCCATGCGCTGATAAACTCGAGGATTCTGACTCTCGCCAAACGACTCTTTGAAATGACATCCCGGCACCATGTGCCAAAGGTGGCCAATGACGGTGTTGATAAAGAACAGCTCACCATGTTCGTCCCAATCGTGTCCCCATGGATTGGTCGTACCATGGCAAAGAACTTCAACAGCATGCTTTTGCGGATGATAGCGCCAAATGCCACCATCAAGCGGAACTCGCTGGTCAGCCGATGTTCCTGGCAAGCCAATCTTGCCGGGGCACGAGTGTCCGCAACGACCGTACAACCAGCCGTCAGGCCCAAAGCGGAGCCCATTGGCAAAGTTGTGATAGTTGTCCTGAGCGACATCAAACCCATCCAGGACGACACGAGCTGGTCCATCGGGGATGGCATCGTTATTCTCGTCGGGCACGAAGAGAAGTTGAGGAGGACACATCAGCCAGACACCGCCCAGACCAACTTCAACGCTGGTGAGCATCTGAATGTTGTCACAAAAGACCGTTCGAGAATCGGATTTTCCATCGCCATCCCGATCTTCGAAAACTAGAACACGATCTCGATGCGAGAGGTCGAAGCGTTGCGATCGATCCGAGTAGGTGAAGTTCTCGGCGATCCACAATCGACCACCATTATCCCAAGCCATGGCGATCGGATTTTGAACATCGGGCTCCTTCGCGAAAACCGTTGCCTTGAATCCAGGAGGCAGTTGCAGCTCCTTCACAGCTTGATCGGCTGGCATCGGAACGAGTGCCTCTTCCGACTTGCTATTGCGAACCTCAGGGAAGTCATCGCTGCTTTGCGGGCGGCCCACACTCGTTAAGCTCAACCAAGCCAATAGCGCCCATGAACTGCGTAGAGTCCAAAAAAGTAGGTGGTTCAACGTGGTTTGAATCGTGGTTGTTTGCGACATTGGAATGAGTTGCGGCGGGGATTTGGGGGATGCGGAGATTCTGGTCAGGCTATCCAGTGGGCAGACTACCCAGTGGTGGGCAGACTTATAGTGTAGCCGAACATCAATTTGGAATGTTCTTTGCTTGTCTTGAGAGTTTTGTTTGGAGTATGATTGTCCTAGGCTCGCATATCTTCCAGCTTGCGAGAGTTCAGGCTCGCAGACTCAAAGCACTTTGCAATTCAAACTTAAGAGAATGAGATCATGTCCAATCTGAAGCATGCTAATGGACTATTGCTGTTGATCGGTATGGGAACTTTGCTGGTTCTGGTGATCATGGGCGGCGGAAGTCCACGGTCAGAGTTTGGAGCAGGTCGTGCGGTGGATGTTGCAGAGATCGAACCGGGCCTCGGAGAGAACGATTTGGTCCTTATCAAGTTTGGCGCGACATGGTGTGGACCTTGCCGCGACGTAGAAAAGCAATTGGATACGCTCGACTCGGAAAAGCTAGGTGTGAAAATTGTGAAAGTAGACACGGATGAGCGAACCGATCTTTCCAAGAAGTATCAGATCGACTCGATTCCTCACTTAATGTTAGTTCGGGGAGGCAAGTCATTAAGCGAGATGCGAGGAAGCCAAAGCGCAAGTCAGTTGACCCAATGGATCAAGAAATACGATTGATCCAGCGATCAGACTGACTTGTTATGCATCGGCCCAAGCTTGTGCGATTCGTAATACTTCAGCCTTCGGGAAAGCTCCGCACAATCGATCACGGATCGTTGACCAACTCCTCGATACCCATGTACTCTTGAGTTTTTGAACTATCCTGTGGTTTGTCCTTTAGGAGCATCTTTAGCCACGGTGGAGCAACAAAGGTGGTGGCCATAACCATGATCGTTACAGCTCCGAAAATTCGTTCATCGAAGACACCCGTTGCCAGTCCCATTTGAGCAAAGATTAGTCCAACTTCGCCGCGTGGAATCATTCCAACTCCGATGACTGTCTTATTGCCCTTGAACCAAAACGGCGCGTATCCAGCGATGAATTTTCCAACGATGGCTACGGCGATAAGAAGGCTGGCAACCAACAGCGTACTTCTATTCTCCGCGACCATTGGATTCAACAGACGTACGTTAACTGCGGCACCTACTGAGACGAAGAAGATGGGGATGAAGAAGTGACCGAGCTGAGCGATGCCGTGCTCAATCTCCTCGGCCTTTGGTGTGCTGCGAATCAAGAGACCCGCTGCAAACGCGCCGATGATCATTGCCGATCCGCACACGGATGCTAACCAAGCTAGCCCCAATGCAAAGATCAGTCCGAGCATCGTGGGTGTACCGGGCAGGTCGATTTTCGAAACCAACTTCGCAATTGGAGGCACGATCCAACTTCCGATTACGACCGTAGCCGCGAGAAAACCAAACGCTACGAATGTGATCCAAGAAACGTTGCCAACGGTCAGCGCTGCGCCTTCGGTCAAGCCTGTAACCACAGCTAGTATCACCAGTCCGACGATATCATCGAACACTGCGGCTCCGATAATAATGCGACTTTCCGCATCATCCAATCGATTCAGGTCGCTTAACACGCGAGCCGTGATGCCCACGCTGGTCGCGGTTAATGAAGCAGCGACGACAACGGCTACCAAACCCTCAATTCCCAACATCCAGCAAACCAAATAGCCGAGCACAAACGGCGCGAAAACGCCTACCGCGGCAGTGGCAATCGATTCGCCTCCCACTTGCAGCAGCTTCTTCAAGTCGGTCTCCATGCCGATCTCAAACAGTAGGATGATCACACCTAGTTCAGCCAGCACATGGATGTACTCTAGCGATGGGTCGACAACGTGTAACACAGATCCGCCCAGGACAACACCTGCGATCATCTCTCCCAAGACAGCAGGTTGTCCGATCTGTTTTGCGATAGCCCCGGCCAGCTTCGCTGCGGTTAATATGATGGCAAGTACGGCAAGTACTTCAGTAATGTTGACTTCGTGCATTGTGTTTATCTCTCAATCGAGCTTCTAAGATAGCGAATCGTCGAACTCGCGAATTCGGGTCATAAATATCCGATCGCAATATTCCGTTGTTTGAGCTGGTAGAAACGAAGCAACAAGCAACTGAATTCAATGCAGTGGCTGCGCAATGACGCGCAGTTTAAGCCGGAGAATTTGCAGTCGGAACAAGTAGTCCCAATGAAAACAAACCAGTTTATGCACCAATCGAAACTAGCGCTTGTTGCTGGCTGAAACGACTACCAACCGCCGCCGTTAGAGATGAAGAGAATCATGTAGAGAAAGTTCTCGCAAGTTGGACGAAAGCCGATTTCGTTTTTCATTTGGCCAACTTTGCAAAGGGAACTTGTGTTGAAACGTGAGAGTTTAGGGTAACTCGCCGCTGTGTACTCGTCAAGCTCAGCTTGTTGAGTCACCACCCTCGCGATCGCTTAATTCACGTGCTTAATTCACCTGCATCAGTGCTAGGAACGAACCAAATTACAAAAATCCCAAGTACGTAGATCAAAGCGCAGATCGCGCCAACTTGAGAATAGTCGCCGCCAAGGAAAGCAAAGATCACGCCAGCAAGTAGCACTCCTGCTGCGGTTGCAAACCTTCCCGAGTTATAGCAAAGACCGCTACCCGTCGCGCGAACTCTAGTTGGAAAAAGCTCTGGTAAGGAAAGCGCGAGCCATCCAAAGAACAGTGTTCCTACCAAACCTTGAATAAACACAATGGTGTGAAAGCTTGGCTCCAGCGGTTTCGTCCATTGGAACATCGCCCATGTAGCAGTGAATGTTGCCACACTGATCAAGCAATAGCTCAACCGTCGACCGATCAACGACGCCAACTGCGCGCCGCCAAGGCTGCCCAGCACTGCACCAAGCGCCCACCAACCTTGAGTCACGGCTTTGTAGTTCGAATCTGCGGCAACGCTATCTGCCCATGGAATCATCCACTTGCTAGCGGACCAAGCTCCCACCATGGGAATGGCACTCACCAAGATGCCTATGAGCGTCAGCCTGAGCAGATCGCCTCGGAATAGTTCTAGGATCGAAGTTGACGGCTTAGTGGAACTATTCGCTTTGGATTTCCCATTTGCTGCCAGCCACTTTGGCGATTCGGGCAGCGCGACTAACACCAACACACCCAAGATCGCTGGAACTGCCGCGAGGTAAAAAACCCAACGCCAGGAATCTACTGTTATCGGCCAATAACGAACCGTTTGCGAAAGAGCCAAGATGCCAGCGTTCATTCCAGCCATCATCGAACCAGAAACCAATGGCCGAGACGCTCCGGGCCAACACTCGGACACAATGGCCATGCCGTTGGGCCACAAGCCACCCACGCCTAAGCCGACGACGAAGCGCAGAATCAACATCTGCTCCTGGGTTTGAGCGAACGCACCAAGCCCAGCAAAAAGTGAGTAGAACATGATGCAGACACCCATGGCTTTCGACCTGCCGATGCGATCCCCCAGGTTGCCAAGAAATATACCACCCAATGCCGCTCCCAACATCAGTGCCGCAGCGTACCATGCGAACCATTGGCCACCGATCTCTTTGGTGTACGCTTCACCCAACAGGCTTTTGGAAACCGAAAGCGATGCAATCGGCATCAATCCAAGCTCGACACCATCAAATAGCAAAGCCAGAAAAGTTGCGACCAAGACAAAGATCTTCGACGGCTTCGAAAGCTGCATAGCCTCGATCTGCGTAGGCTCAAGCTGCGAAGGCTGATTGGGCGTAGGCTCACTCGGCGTAGGCTCGATCGGCGTAGGCTCATGCGATGTAAGGTCATTGGGCATCGAACATTCCCTTCATCGAAGCATCCGCAGGCGACAGGTGCCCATAGGCCTGAATGATCGCGCTGTTATCTGAATCTCCCAGGCCCATCTCCTCAGCAATTTGCAGTAGCCGAGAGTGCGTTTGGGTAAGTGGCAGATGAAGGCTCACCGATGCAGCTTCATCAAGGATGATTCGAACATCTTTGTGATGCTGTGCCAAGCGTGCTTGCACGGTGAAGTCGCCGCGAACCATTTTTTCACCTTTGGCCTGCATGACCGCCGAGGCTGCTGCGCTGTCCATGAGTACGCTGAGTGCATCGGCTGGAGCGATGCCCAGGGAATCCGCGAAGGCTAAACCCTCGGCCAGTGCAGCTCGATTGAGTCCGAGAACCAAATTGGTAACCAACTTCATTCGACTGGCGCTTCCACAGTCTCCCGTGAAATGAATGCTGCGTGAAAGTACTTTCCAAAGATCTTCACAAGCTGTGAACGCTCGCCGGTCGCCTCCCACCATGATCATCGCTTGACCATCGCGAGTCTGCTGGCTGGAGCCCGATACTGGTGCCGCGAGGTAGAATGATTGTCGCGATTTGAAGAGCTCGTCCAAACGACCTGCGTCGCCCGGTGTGCCCGTCGTCATATCGACGACTAAACGTCCTGGTCCACACTTGGGGCTCATTCGCGACAGCACCTCCAAGGCGATCTCGCTGTTAAAAAGGCAGACGAATGTGCGTTCGCAATCCTGGACGGGATTCTCTGACCAACTCGCACCTAAATCGAGCAATGGTTGAGCTTCTTCGACCGAGCGATTCCAAATTGAAACTGAAAAGCCATGCTCAATCAGCCTCGCACCAACGGCCTTGCCCAGCAGCCCAGTTCCTATCAGACCGACATGATGAGGTTGTTCGAAGTTGATTTCTTTAGAGCTTTGTGATGCAGTCATGGGTGGCTCGGCGAATACTTGATCGCTCGCTGTGCAATCGTGATAAGTTGTAGCAGTGTACTGTATTTCGACTCTGTATTTCTGATTGTAACGCTGATTCTCAAACAGATTGAACCATTGGATTTTACCCTTATGCTCTGACGCAAATCATGAGGATCGATAGCTAGACAGCCAACGGGAAGCGATCAGAGGCGGCTCGCAACTCGAACGGCTTTCGATAGAATGATGCGTAGATTAAGGAAACACGGCTCCTTACAAATCGAAGAAAAGAAACCGGTGCATTATGAGCTCTCATCAGTACGTCGAACGCCTTGTCAACCTGCTCGATCCAAACGCCAATCAGATCTTGAACATGACTGTCGATCAGGCGCTCGCGGCCGTTGAGTCCGGTGATACGGGAAGGGTGCGAGCTATCGAAGGACATTTCGCGCTTTTGAGCAAGTCTGGTCAGCTCGTCCGCATGGCTCGTTCACTGGGTCGACCGATGCGTTACTTCCTTGCAAAACGAACGGAAGGACCATGCTTGATTGTTGCCGAGCGAATTGATGAGATACTGAATTTTCTCAAATCCGAGGGACTTCAAGATCAATTCCATCCATCCTACACGCGAATGGTGCCTGCGCATCACGTCGTAGAGCTGAAGCTGATTGGTTGCCCTGATCCCAATCCCGTCAATCATCGCTTCTTCGCGCCGAAGCAGAATCAACTTCCAACCGACTTGGACCTGATCGGCGAGCGTTACATTGGTGCACTGCATGATGCATGCACAAGCTGGCTGAAAGCTCAAGATTCCAAAGAACCGATCGGTGTTCTGTTTTCGGGAGGCATCGATAGCGGCTCTGTGTTCTTGGTGCTTTATCACGCAATGCTAAAAGCCGGTATTTCGCCCAGTCGCTTGAAGGCCTTTACACTTTCGGTTGATGGCAATGGCGACGATGCGGCGCAAGCGAGAAGCTTCCTCAAACAATTGAACCTCGAGCTTTTCTTGGAGACGATCGAAGTACCAGCGTCTTCAGTGGATTATCGCAAAGCAATCGCAGTCATCGAAGACTACAAACCCTTGGACGTACAAGCTGCTGCCATGGGTATTGCTCTTTGCGAAGGCATACGACAACGTTATCCCGAGTGGAAATTGTTGGTCGACGGTGATGGTGGTGACGAGAACATGAAAGATTACCCGATCGAAGACAATCCAGAGTTGACGATTCGTAGCGTACTCAACAACGTCATGCTGTATCAAGAAGGCTGGGGAGTCGAGGCTGTGAAGCACTCGCTAACCTACTCGGGCGGTCAAAGTCGCGGACATGTGCGATCGTATGCGCCACTACGCAAGTTAGGCTTCACTGGCTTTAGTCCGTATGCGCTTCCGAGCGTGATAGAAGTGGCTGAGGGAATTCCGTTTATCGAACTGACCGGCTGGTCTCACGATAAGCTCTACGCGCTAAAAGGCGAAGTGGTCAAGCGAGGTGTTCAGGCCGTTACCGGTTTAGATATGCCAGTCTTTACCAAACGTCGTTTTCAACACGGTGCAGGCAGTGAACATGTCGCCAGCGAACTTTTCCCCGAAAGTCCTGCTCTCTATCGTAAGGCCTTCGCTGAAATCTATGGGTAACAGAGCTTTACGTGAGAGCACTTCAGTTATGGTTCAAGTTATTCACATTTGTGATGCGTTCACCAATCAACCATTCTCTGGTAATCCAGCCGCTGTTTGTTTGCTAGATCATCCAGCAGACGAAAATTGGATGAAGCTGGTCTCGCGAGAAATGAACCTCTCCGAGACGGCCTTCTTGCATCAACTGGAGGATGGTTTCTCGTTGCGTTGGCTGACTCCAGCAATCGAGGTGAAATTGTGTGGGCATGCCACCTTAGCCAGCGCCTTTACACTTTGGAACACGGGCGTTCTTCACGATAGTCAAGCAGCGAATTTTCAAACGCTAAGCGGTCGCATTACCTGCTGGAAAGAAGATGACTGGATCGTCATGGACTTTCCCGCCAAAGTCTGTCAACCTTGTGCTGCGCCGGCCGGTCTAGCTGAAGCTTTGGGCAGCAGTATCGGATACTGTGGCAACAATGGCATGGACTATCTTGTTGAAGTCGCCGACGAATCCACTCTCCGAGGACTGACTCCTAACATGTCCGAACTGGCCAAGCTTCCAGTTCGCGGAGTGATCGTTACTAGCCGTAGCAGCGATCCGCAGTTCGATTTCGTCTCACGATTCTTCGCTCCGGCTGCTGGCGTCGATGAAGATCCAGTCACAGGTTCGGCGCATTGCGCGCTTGGTCCGCACTGGATGAGTCAGCTTAACAAATCAGATTTCACTGCCTATCAAGCCAGCGCGCGAGGCGGTGTGGTTAGGCTGAGCGTGCAAGGTGATCGAGTGCATCTTCGCGGGCAAGCCGTGCTGGTAAGCCGCGTTGAGCTTTTTCATGGACCAGCGTAGCTCATTCGAATCGCCATATTGGGCCTGCTTACTTTTTCCTTAGCTCTTCCGGCGGAAGCAGCAAACTCAATATCGCTTGTGCATAAAGTCGATGGCCAAAGTCGTTAGGGTGATTCAGGCCATTGCCGGTTAAGTCGAGATCGTGCTTGTGCTTGAGTAGATCGAGCCATAACGACGTGACGTCGGCTAGAGCGACGCCTTTGCGAACTCGCTTCTTTAGCTCGTCGCGATACGGTTCGAACATTTCTCGTGGCGTGTGAACCCACTCTGAATTTCCAACCATGGTTGAGATAAGAATGACTTCGATGTTGGGATCGAATTTCGTAAGTCCCTCAAGAATCAGATCGACCTGTTGACCATACCAAGCCGGATCGCGACGGCCCACATCGTTCATGCCATAAGCGACGATCACCAAGTCCGGTTTCGATTCCAACAGCTTGTCCAAGTCGTTAACACCGTTGGCGACGCTCCAACCGGCAACGGCTCGGTTGGTCAGCTTAACTTCGCCACTAGTCATACGACGCAACTTCTGCCCAACCAACTCAACATAGCCATCCTGATGTGGTGGCACCTTTCCGGTGCTCGAAGAGTCCAGCCCTGTGGAGATACTATCACCGCTCACACCAATCGAAAGTGCCGATCCGCTCTTGAGCTTTGCGGTAGTTCGTGGCAGCAGATCTGGCGTATATCGAGGCAACGCATCGCTCCATGCTGCCGATTTGGTTTCGTAAGTGATCTCCACTTGATGTTCATGAAAGAAACGTCCAGGTCCGTAAAGCATCCATTGGTCAGGATGTCCTTTGCGATGGCGGTAACTGCCCGGCGAGTTGGCCGGCAAGTAGATCGCATCTCGAACAATTCCACCGAGATCGAAGGACCGCGCGATGCGAAGCTCATGACCATCGGCTGAGACTTGGACGGATTCAATGGGAACTATCTTTTGACGATCGGACGAATGCATTGAGATCAATTTTGCAACCGGAAAGGCAACACGAGCGAAATAGTCGCCATCCGAGCTGTCTTGGAATAGTACTGAACTCTCGCCATGGATTGTTGAGCTTTGCCAGACCGGGATCAGAAGTTCCGCGGTTAATTGGTTTTTTGCGGCCTCCTGAGCGTCGGAAACTCGGCAGACACCGAAGCATGCGATAGCCACGCTGCACAAGCGGAAAGCAGTACGAGTCCAATGCGATCGTCGATTGATCGATAGCTTGCTAGTTGAGACTTGAGACATGAGTCCTACCAATGTCCTTCCAATTGAGATAGAGTGCCAATGGCAGCAGCGACCGCCAACCGACCTTGGTTTGCGACCTATCGGGGAAACCGAATTTTGTAAGACTAAGTCTGACGGTAAACGGACGATGTGTCGAGAAGAGGATTATGCCTCCAGAATGTTCGATACAGGAAAAACGCTGGGTAAAGTGCAGTCTTATGCGCAAAGAAAAGTTCGGATAGAATGTTCGAAGCCTGGACGGCACGTTTCCTGCAAGAGGCGTTCAACCAACGAGGCGTACAGTGGTGTCGTTGTTTTCACTTTTTTGAATCCGGTTGAGTAGCAATGGGTCGCGCATTTGAAGTTCGTAAGGTATCGATGGCCAAGACGGCTGGCCAAAAGTCCAAGGTATACTCGAAGTACGGAAAGCAACTGTACGTCGCTGCCAAGAACGGTGGACCGGACCCTGCAGCCAATCTAGTGCTTCGTGGTCTGATTGAGAAAGCCAAGCGTGATCAAGTTCCAGCGCATGTGATCGATAAAGCGATCGACAAAGCCTCGGGAGCAGGCGGTGAGGACTTTGTACCGTGTCGCTACGAGGGCTACGGACCTGGAAGCTGCGCTGTAATCATCGATTGTTTGACAGACAACAATATGCGGACGATTACAGATGTTCGCAATTGCTTTACCAAGACGAACTCGAAGATGGGTGCGCCTGGTTCGGTTATTCATGGATTCGATCACTTAGCCATCTTCTCGTTCAAGGGAAAAGACAGCGATGCAGTCCTGGACGCTCTGCTAACTGCAGAAGTTGACGTCACGGATGTTGAGAGCGAAGAGGGTGTGGTGACAGTCTTCGCACCGGCTTCTGAATTCTATAAGGCCAAAAGCTCACTTAACGCAGCCTTCCCTGACATTGCAATTGAAGTTGAAGAGATTGCCTTCATTCCTACAGCCCGCGTTGATATCAGCGCCGAGGATCGGCCAATGTTCGACAAGTTCCTTAACATGTTGAACGAATGCGACGATGTCCAAGAGGTTTACCATAACGTGAATCTGTGATCACAGACTGATACGAACAGTGTTTTGCGCTTAGCAGTGTCTTTCGAGGTAATCCAACGGTTGGCGGACGAGCAGAATCGATCATCTTCGGTTGTACATTTTTGCTCTCAGCGTTTTGGCCCGCTTTGGCCCGCTTTGGCTCGCGGTCCTAGCTAAGCGACTCCCGCGAGATAGTTGAGTCACTAAACGGTCAACTAGGGCGAGCGGGAGAGTTCATCGCTCGATCGCCAAGCGGCGCCTCGCACGGCCCCTGCAGTCGTCCCGCGAATTGGTAAACTTTAACTGCGAAGCTTGCCAAGCTGAGGAAATTGACGTTCTGTTTCTTGATAAATCCTTGTGTCTGGGCTTTTCACGAAGAATTTCTGAAAACGGAGAAAGATCCGGCATAGCGGCTGGTGTCTAAGTGTGTCAACGCGGTAGGAAAACGCAAAATGCCAGCAAATCCAGAAACTCGTGATAGCTTGATACTTCGCTTGCCGACGCAGTCCGACGCGCAAGCTTGGCGAGAGTTCATCGAGATCTACGAACCACTTCTCTTCCGCTTTGCCAGGCGACGCGGCTTACAAGATGCCGACGCTCGTGAAATTGCTCAAAACGTTTTTATGTCAGTCGCGAAGGCCGTCGAGCGATGGCAGCCGGACAAGCAACAAGGCAAGTTTCGAGCTTGGCTATTTTGTATCGCTCGCAATCAACTGATCAACTACGTCGCGAAACACAGCAAGCAACGCGGCTCAGGAAACACATCGCAGATTCGGCTGTTAAGGGAGTTGCCGGAAGCATCGCCCGAGGTTGACGAGATCACTCGAGACTACCGCAAAGAGATGTTTCGCCTAGCCGCTATTCAAGCCCGCGAAACAGTCCAAGAAACTACCTGGAATGCCTTTTGGAGAGTTGCCGTACAGGGATGCGATGTCAAACAAGTCGCTCAAGAATTGAAGCTCAGCGCCACCGCGGTCTATATCGCTCGCAGTCGCGTCACCGCAAAGATCCGCGAGATTATCCAAGAGTGGGAGAGTAACGATGTCCTCTAACAATACGAATCGCGATCGATCGACATCGAAGTCTGCTTGCATGCGAGGCTGTGGCTCGACTGTTGATTGCCCTGTTTGGAAGCAGTTGGAGCAGATTGGGAGTTCGAGCACCAAAAACTCTTTCGACAGTGCAAGCGAGAGCTTAAGCGCAAACTGCGAATTGGAAGAGGCCGTGCAGTCTTGCCCAGGATGCTTGCAGCAGCTCGACGAAATCAATTCCGATGAGTTACCGTGGTGGGAGGACGCGCGAAGCTCGTGGCTTGAGTCCGACTTGCCCGAATCTGTCAGCAGCGAGTCTTCGTTTGTGACTATCGAGATTCAAACCGAACCGCTGCTCGACGATCCGATTGACGTACAACGAGTCTCAGTGGACTTTCTATCTCCAGCAACGCATCCCGAATTGTTAGGAAGAATCGGTCGATATGATGTCGAACGAGTCATCGGTGTGGGCGGAATGGGAATTGTACTTAAGGCCTATGACGGCGAGCTTCACCGAGTGGTAGCGATTAAAGTTCTTGCTGAACACTTGGCAAACAACAGCTCGGCGCGGAAGAGGTTTGCTCGTGAGGCACAGGCTGCGGCGGCGGTTGTGCACGCTAACGTCATACCGATCTTCAATGTCGAGACTGACGGCAAGCATCCATTCTTAGTGATGCAATGTGTCAGCGGAGGTTCTCTACAGTCGAAGGTTGATGCCCATGGGCCGCTATCTGTGGCGGAAGCGTTACGAATCATCAAGCAAACTGCCTCGGGACTTGCGGCGGCTCATCAGCAGGGGTTGGTACATCGCGATGTCAAACCAGCCAACATTTTGCTCGAAGAAAACGTCGATCGTGTTCTTTTAAGCGACTTTGGATTGGCTCGCGCCGTCGATGATGCGTCGTTCACGCGAACGGGAGTTGTGGTGGGAACTCCGCATTACATGTCGCCCGAGCAAGCTAACGGGGACGCTGTTCAATGCGAAAGCGATCAGTTCAGCTTAGGCAGTGTCGTTTACTTTATGTTGACAGGCCATCCGCCGTTTCGAGCACATACTGCGATGGGCGTGCTTAATCGCATCTGCCATTCCAACCATCGTCCGCTAATTGAGCTCAATGAGAATGTTCCGCTGGAGGTCTCGCAGTTGGTCGATCGACTGATGGCCAAAGATCCCTCCAAGCGATTCAGCTCGGCTTCTGAAGTCGAACAAGAAGCCGATCGATTGTTGGCTGCGCTTCAATCTGGCAAGCTCAGGCTACAAACTCGGCCTACCGCATTTACGAACTGGATGAACTCGACCACGCTCCAACGATCTTTCATTGGAGTGTTGCTGGTTGCGGTTGTTGTTGGTCTTACTGCCTGGAAAATCAGCGGCAATAGTCACAACAGCGGTGACAGGCTTGGAGACGTATCGACGAATCAAAACGGCGAACGCAATCCCACCGTTGGTCCCGACCAAACAGGTGGTCCCGACCAAACAGGTGCGATGACCGTTCGTGAGTTTGAAGCAACAAGGCGGCAATTGTTACAGTTGGAAGCTGAAGGAGCAACGCTTGAAAACGAACTTTACTCGGCTCAGTTGCAACTTCAATCGCTGAAGAAGGAATGGGAGCGGCCGTCAACCGCTCCCAACTGGGACTCGCAATTTGACAGTCAAGTTGAAGCCCTCGACGCACAAATCAATTCGACCAAATTGAATTGGTCGGAACGGTAGACGTAGATCGAAGATAACGCCTTGAAAATCGGTTTCTGAAAGTCTTTTTGAACTAAGGAGTAGTAGATGAAGATGCGAATTAGATTAAACCTGTTAGCTACACTAACTGTTCTGGTACTATCGCTTGC
>CAYWNG010000092.1:0-15135 GCA_964458685.1 uncultured Pirellulaceae bacterium | reverse complement strand
TGGGCTAGGTAAACGGTCAGGCCTTCGGCCTTAAATCCAAATAGCGCAACTTCAATACTAACGTTGCGGGTTGGGATCAACAGCCTGCAACCTAGCTCAAACGATTCCTTCAACTGCGGCGATGCATTCGGGGCCTTCGTGACGAGCGTTGTTGACAAAGTTAGATACGGCGAGTGGCTTGAAGAAATCGTTGTCGACTGGGCCTAGCAGATCGTAGGCTTGCTGCTGCGAGCAGTTGGGGTCTAGCCACTGCTGAGCCGCTGGACCGACGAGAGCTACAGGCATACGATCGTGGATCGCGGCCATCGACTGGTTGGCAGCAGTTGTGATTATTGTGCAAGAGTGAACGAGCTCTCCGGTGGCACGTTGATTCGTCTCCCACAGTCCGGCCAATAGTAGGAGCGTCCCATTGGCCGGTGTGATCCAGTAAGCTTGCTTGGCTTTGTTGGACACTCGATACCACTCGTAGTAGCCATCTGCCAGAATCAAGCACCGTCGCTTTTCTAACGGACCCTTGAAGGATCGCTTTTCGAGCAACGTTTCATGCCGAGCGTTGATCATGCTGTTGCCGATCGATAGCTCTGTGGCCCAAGATGGAACCAAGCCCCAACGCAACTCAGTCAAGCTGCATTGACCAGGCTGGAGGTTGCTGGCTACGGCGTATAGCGGCTGAGTCGGCGCGATGTTGTAACGTGGCGTGAATTCTTGGGGCAAGTGCAACTCGCTCACCAGTGGAAGCAGCAGTTGCCCCCACTCGCCGGGAGCGGTTTTCAGTGTTAATCGTCCACACATGGTCTTGATTCGGGGATTTCGTTTTGTAGCGGTTGTAGTGATTGCCATTGTACCATGAGCCGCTTTTCGATGCCTTTTCGCTGACAACTAGTTGCCAGTTTTGGAGTGAGGCTTGCGCAGTAACCTAAATTTACTGTGGCAAACTTACACAGTTAGAATCATTTGGGGCAATCATGAATCGATCCAAAAAACGTATTGGCATTCTCACTTCCGGCGGCGACTGTCCAGGTCTCAACGCGGTGATTCGCGGCGCGGTGAAGGTAGCTGATCGTTACGGCATGGAGATGATTGGATTCCTCCGCGGCTACGAAGGCTTGGTCGATCCCGTAAGCTACATCACGCTGGAGCCTAGAAACACTCGTGGCATGCTTCGCCAAGGTGGCACCATCCTGGGCTCAACCAATAAAGGCCGATTTGCGGCGACCGTTGGTGTGAGTGATCGCATCAATATCGACCCTCATCTTCTCGATGGCGTCAAGAAGACTTGCGAACAACTCAATTTATGCGGCTTGATCTGCATCGGTGGCGATGGATCGTTGGCCGTCGCTCAACAGTTTCATGAAGTTGGCATACCTGTCGTCGGTGTTCCCAAGACGATCGACAACGACCTTTCGGCAACAGCGTTTACATTTGGATTCGATAGTGCGGTCAATTGCGCGACCGACGCATTGGATCGACTAGCAACGACAGCCGCTAGCCACGAGCGAATCATGGTCTTGGAAGTGATGGGACGCCACGCTGGCTGGATCGCCCTTTACTCGGGGATTGCCGGTGGTGGTGACATTATTCTATTGCCTGAAATTCCTTGGAACTTCGATGAGGTTTGCGCCAAGATTTTGGAACGAGAAAAGGCTGGCAAGCGATACACGCTGATCGTCGCGGCTGAAGGTGCGCATCTGCCCGATGGAAGTTTGGTCGCCGCTGAACGTCGCCAGGAGAACCGACAAACGAAACTTGGAGGCATTGGTGGTATCGTTGCCGCGGAAATCGAAAAGCGACTTGGTCGTGAGACTCGTTCAATGGTACTGGGCCACTTGCAGCGCGGTGGTGGGCCTTCAACCTTTGATCGACTGATGGCCACGCAGTTTGGTGCGCATGCAGTTCGCTTAGTCATGGAAGGCCGCTTTGGCGAAATGGTTTGCTCGAATCCGCCAGCCATCAACAGCGTGCCGATAATGGACGCCGTCAATCGTCTGAAGCAAGTTCATCCACAGTGCAGTTCCGTTCAAGCCGCTCGAGCGATGGGGATCAGCTTTGGTGATCGCGTTGATCAGACGCATGTGCCGCTGACTCACGACGACTCTGATGCTCGTTTGGGACTCGATCGTGTAGCAACATTAGCAGCGCCATCGCAGGTAGCTTCAGTCACTCCAATTGTGAATTTCGCGCCGATTACGACTGTCGCTGTCGGTCAAGCAGCTCACTAAGTCATGGTTGATGTGACAGTCGGCGAGTTAGCTAACTGACTTGTGCTGCAGGAGGATCAACTCCCCAAGGCCACCTCGGGCTCGATCACCAAGACTGCGCAGGCCGCGTTTGGGCAATCGCTCGGCTTCTACGGGGAAGTTCTGTCTGACAGATTGAGGCAGATATGGAATTGCGTTCTTCAGCAAGATGGGCAGGAACGAAAGTTCAGATTCCTCAAGCGTTGTAAAACCGGGAAGATCGCCGAGCCGGTTGAGTCGCTCTTGAAGCAACACGATTGTTCCACGTCGCATGCCACAGCCGATCACAGGATTTACATCTCCGCAGCAGACGATAGTTCCAGCGATCATGCGCATCGCTAGACCTGAATCAACCGACCCGTGAAGGATCATCATGCCGCGACGCATGCGATGGCCAGCACATTTGCCAACATTTCCGTGGATTACTAACAATCCGCCTCGCATGCCTTGTCGCTCGGTTGCATTCGCTCCACCAGCGTAGTCACTGGCGTTACCTGTGATCTTGATCATCCCTCCGCGCATTTGGCTTGCACAATATCGGCCAACATTTCCAGATATTGTTAGCTCGCCAGCCTTCATACGATGGCCCAGTTGATCCCCAACGTCTCCTTCGACTCGCAGCACACCGCCGTCAAGTCCGTGACCGATCGCGTCGCAACAGCCGCAATCTCCAGCGATGGTCAGTTCCATCTGCGCAGCATCGCCACGGATCTTGAACCACTCGCCGAGCTTTTGCGGAAGGCCATCGACCTGAATCGGCAGTTGCTCGATCTCACCCAGACTGAGCGAACGAAGCTGAGATGGAATAACGCCTTGCAAGTCGATGCGGACACCCAGCGGCGGCAATTGTCGAAGTTGAAGTTCTAGTCCACTCATTACAAAATCTTGTGCAGATGGAAATGATACGGACCAAGCTTGCCGCCGTAGTTGCCAGCCGTGATCGCGCGAAGTCCGGTGTGTTTACCGACTTTGCAAGCGGCTCGAATTCCGACCCGCATCGCTTCGGCCACATCCTCTTCGCTCAAGCCATCGATGACAACCTCTAAAGCGGCAGCAACGCCTTCGGGCAACAATGTCTTGGTAACGTGACGCAGCGTGGGACAAAAGGCGTCATTGGTTGAAGCAACCAGCGACTTGTATTTCGAGCCGACTTTGGAACCGCTTCGAGCAACGCCGCCGGGGAAGGGCATGATGACGCGAGGCAGAGCTTCCATGGCTACCATCGCAGCCTTGCAGGCATCGAGCGCGCCTTGAAGCGTTTCGCTGAGCACCAGAAAGTTGCCGCCACCCACAGCCGATTGCCTGGATGTCTTGTCCTCGCAAACGAACTCGCCGTCCATCACCGGAACGCGCCAGTATCTTCGACCATCGATGACTTTGGACTGTTGAAATCCGTCACCGAAGTAACGCACGTGATCACCCAGAGCAATCTTCTTCTCGCCCTCCATTCCAGAAAACACGCTGCTGGAAGGGCAGGTCAGCACGCACTGGCCAACGCGTCGCGTCAGTTGCTTCTCGAGCTCTTTACCCGACATGGCAAACAACATGACAGCGTAGCCTGGTCGACCGTCAGGCGTTTCGTTCGGCGCGACCGCTCGTTCGATACCAGCTTCGCATCCACAGGCGATAACACTAGTTCCAAAGCCCGTCATCGACTCGGCGGCTTGCCTTGCCCAATAGTCGTCGTTAGCGGTGATGATCACACGCGTCGCCGTCATTGGAAATGCTTCGGCAAAAGCATCTTGGATCTCGATGCCATCGATGTAAAGCGGTTCAGGCATGATCCGACTCGCCCTTGTTGTGGCTGAACTGTTTGTGGCTGAACTGTTCGCGACTTTGTCCCAACAGCGTCAGCTCTTCATCTCCTATCGTCAGCATTTCGGCGTGCAGTCCCAAACATTGCTCCATGGAACTCTTCCAGGGCTTGAGTCGATCTGGATCGAACTGAACTTCAGCTCGCCATCGCGATCTTTCGGTCGCATGGGCTGTGAAGTTACCGTCTTGTAGCACAATCTTGCCGGACTTCATTACGTGTGTCGCAGTTTGAAACGTGGACTCCCAATCACCGGCTTTACGATAAGCTGCAAAGCTTGCTTGACAACCTTCTCGCAATGATCCAAGTCGTTCAAGACCAAGTATCCGAGCTGGTGCAGCGCGAGTGATGATGGCGATTTCGTCGAGCGTGTATTCTCGCTCTATCTCTCTGAGCAGAGTTGCGTTCGCGACTTTCGGGTGAAGGCGTTCGATCATCGATTGGCGGAAGCTGCGATCCATCAACAGTCGAATCAAATGTGGATACGCGGTAAATGGACCGCCGTTGGGATGATCCGTGGTCAGGAAGACTCGCCAAGGATCTTTGACCAAGAGCATGAGTTCCAGGCCAATCGTCCACTGTAAGCTATGCACGTACTGTTTGTCCTGGTAGCGAATCGGGACGACTCCACAACCACCTTGGCACTCTTGATCCGAGATAACTCCCATCGCTGGAGTTGCGTGAGGCAAGTTGCGATACTGAGCCATGGCGTCAGCCGAGATGGTCACGGTTTGGCCGAAGTGAATCTGACCGACATCGAGCGTCACGTTGGAGTGCTGGTTCACATAGTTGGCCAACTGCTCGGCACCGCTTCCCATGCCCATGGGACCATCGCTGCTATAGCAATGAAACTGAGCGTGAGTCAAATGGATGCGTCTACCTTCCGTCGCAGCTAACGAAGCCAAAGTCGACACGATGTTCCCAGGCATGCCAAGATTGCTGGCGTGGAGATGCAAGGGATGAGCCAGCCCCAGATCGTCAACCGCAGCCGTCAAAGCTTGGATGACACGGCGAGGCGTGACACCGTATCGAACATGCGGCGAGTCGAGATCCAACTCACGCTGATTGAACTTGAACGCGCTGATGCCGGCTGGATTCACCGACTTCACGGCTAGCCCACGCGAGGCATGTAGCGACCAGGCGACCAAGTTTTGTAGCATCTGCGAATCGCACCTGGGGTCCGCAAGCAATGGCATTAGCCAATCTTCATTGCCCAAGACAATGTAAGCCCCATGATCGAGAATTGGGGTGTCGGCGAGTTCGAGATGTGTGTGTCGAGCGGTACTGAGCAACATGGCGGGTTCGAAGCAGGCCGTGTAGCCCATCTGCGCATACTTGAGTCCCGTTTGGACCGTCGGCCACACAGTGCGTTGTTCGACGGGGATCGTCTTGGCCATGAGCAGTCGAGCGAGATTGACTTTGCCGCCGCCGATGTGCGTGTGGATATCGATGCCACCTGCCAGGACCAACGCACCATCTAAGTCGATGCGCTGATCGCATGATGGATCGAAGGGAGTATTGGGCTTGGCAACGAACTGATCGCCTTGGATATACAGACTAGTGCGTTGGCCGCTGGCGGGATGAAGCGGATCGACAATTGTGGCGTTGGCTATCTCAATCATACTGAGCCTCGCTTGATGTCAGTGAGGACCGCAGCCATTTGTTGCAAGAATTGTGCCGCTGTTGGCAAAGCGCTTTCGGCTGAAGAAAGCGTTTGCAGCGCAGATGTCGCTGGAGCAAAGCACGTCATACCGTGATCGCCGCGGAAGAGCAGGGCGTCATGATCGACACCAGCCGTGCCAACAGAAATCACACAGGGAGTTGAAGCATCCGATACATCGCTTGGAGGGCAAAGCAAAAGATCTGCGTTGATAATTATTGGCTCAATCGAAGGCGTGTTGCGAACTGCGAGTACAAAATCGAATTCAGCTCGCCAATCCGCCATTGAATATTGCTGGTAGTGTGATGGACTAATCCAACCGTCCGATGTTGGCTTGGCGGTTGATGCACAGCCTGTAAGCCAAAGTAGCGCGGCCTCGGCGGTCTCGCTTCCGGAGTCGCTGTTGATTGGCAGAAGCGAAAATCGTGCCTTGTTGGATTGATTCTTCGCAAGTTGTTGTAAGAGAAGCACAAGCGACTCATCGGCATCGGATTGCATCTCAGACTTGTCCCACAGAATTGTTGTGGATGGAGAGTGAAGAATGGCCGCAGCCAAGGAGTCATCCTCTTGTGAGTCTGGCGATTGTAATTGTTGCGCTAGTTCGCTGAGCTTAACGTACCACTGACCTCGAGGCCATACAACTTGGTGCGAAGGCCTTATCGATTGCTTCAAGGATTGCTGCAGGGATTGCTTGAGAGACTGCGACGCAGCGTTGGAGACTTGAAAATCCGCTTCTTCGTCGGCTTGGATACTCCACCAATGCAGGTCTTCGCGATGACCGAAGAATCGCTCGACCACGAGCGGCATCGACTGCAGCCACCGCGTGCCTAACGTGATCAACAACTGGCTATGCCGAGCGGCGTCGGCGAGCGTTGTGCCGAACCAACCATCAGCGCAGGTGACGCGCGAGACAACTTTCGATCCTATCGATTGTGCAACATGGATCGTTGCGGGCCAGACTCGAGCCAATTGAACTGCCGATCGAACCGTTTCAACATCCGCTCCTTCGACCCAAATGAGCGGACGGCGAGCTTGTTTCAGCGATTCAAGTGCCGATTGGTCCAAAGAGGTTTGGGGAAGAGTGCTGACCGATTTCGAGCGACTGCGAAGATCGATCCATCGATTCCGCATTGAGCAATCGGCAACGCTGCGAATTCCTGAGTGTCCCCGAGATGACTCCAGCATAGGAGGTTCAGCCAAGGGACAGAGCAAGCTGCATACTGTACAGATACGTTTGTTTTTTGCCGTCATCGTGACGAGCGATTGTTTCGTGGGTTATTGTTAGGCCTGGGGTTTTCCGCGTTCTGACCCTGTTCCTGCTGCTGTTGTTCGGCAGGCTGTTGCTTTTCAGCCTTGGGCTTACCACCGGAGATAATGGCTTTGAGGGCACTGTCAATTGAGCCCGCGCTTAAGCCATCACCAATTTTGATTACTTGAATCACACCGGCGTCTTTAGCCGCGTCGTCCAGTTCTTTGATCATATCACAAACGATGGTGAACAGTTGCTTGCCCTCCGCCGAGACCAAGATACTATTGCTAACTTCATCAGCACCTAGCGAAAGTTTGCCTTTGTAGCTGAAAGAACCAGCGCTTTCACGCTTTTCTTCCGAACCTTTCTCGAAGGATTTGTCGTTCGCGCTCAGCAGGTCACGGTAAGCTTCCTTCACAGTCGTCAGTACAACTTCTGCACGAGTGTATCTGAGCGGAATCAGCTTGGTGAAACGAGCCGTCAATTCATCCTTCTCTTTCGGGTCCGGGACATCCCAGAGCTGAATCAACTCGGCAATCGTTTGACGTTGCATGTCATCGGCGTTTCTGACTACGATGGAATTGGTATCGTTGTCATAGATGAACTGCAATTCGGGACGTTTGCCCAATTGCTGATCATCTTTCTTCGAGCTTCCGCCACCAAAGAAGTCCCATTCCCAAGAAGATCTACGTCGGTCGCCTTCCCGCTCTTTAGCGAAATACTCTCTCAAGTTTATGCAAACCCAGCTTGCTCTTGCGTATCTCACTTTGAAAACATCGTAGCTTTTGCGAGGTGGACGATTCTCGAGCATCAATTGCTCAAGGCGATCGAGCGCAGCGGTGTCATTGGACTGAAGAATCAAATTGCCTCGTTCATCGATCATGATGGAAACGGGTGGACTAGCAGCCTTCTGCGATCGTTGATTGGATTTGCCCGAGTTTTCCTTCCCGAGTTCCTCTGCCATCAATTCGTCTTCAGCTTGTTGGTTGGCTGCGTCCTCAGCAAGTTCAGCCAAAGCTGGCGGAAGCCGTTTCTTGCCCTTGGTTTGTGGACGAGCAGGGCTAGTGTCTTCTTGCTCGACGTTTTCATCCTGTTCAGCTTTGCTTGAATCAGCCGTTGTCGAATCAGCTTTGGCCGACTCAGCTTTTGTTGAATCAGCTTTTGTTGAATCAGTTTTCTTCGAGGCTGAAGTTGAGTTCTTCACGCGATCGTCTGTCGTTGTTTCTTGGGCAGCAACCGTGGACGGAGCAGAAGTTAGGGCCGCGGCAGTTGACGCGAGTTGCCCCAATCTGGAATTGCTGGACTTTCCGGGAGTCGCATTGCGAGTGACGGCATCACCGCGTGGCTTAACCGGCTTGGGCTTGCCTGGATTCGAGTCGTCCGTCGAGTCTTTTTTATTCTCAGACTTGGATTTGTCTGCGTCACCTTCCGGTTCAACTGTCGTAGCATTAGGATCAACGAACTGATCGGCTTCGGGAATTTCAATCGCATTCGGCGAGATCTTCTCCCACTGAGCCTTAAGCTTTTTCAAATACTCGTACGTTTCCGGTTGCCGCGAAGCTTCGATAACGCGGGTGTTAGAGATACGTCCGCCTGCTGGAGGTAGTTCGCCGAGCTTGACGAGCAGTTGGTTCACCTCTTCGAGTTCAATCTCGTTGACCCAAAGCAAGAGTTGATTGTCTTGTACATTGGCAGTCACTCGCATCTTGTCCGACTCTTTCTTGCCGGATGAACGCGAAGAAGATCCATAGCTCCAGGGGTCGTAGAAGAACATGTCGCGATTCGAGTTGCTCTTCTCCTCATCACCGCCCATGAGGAATTTGATGCTTCCGGCAACGGCGTCTGCGCTCAGGCGGCGCAAGTTCTTCACATGCATCGAACGTTGCGATCCGTCCAGTCGCTCGATCACGTCTTGGATCAAGTATTGATCGGACAGCGAAGCGTAGGCGATGACCGACTTGTTCTCTTCGTTGACCTGTAACTTCGTGGTCGGCTCTAGGACATCCATGGCGGTTAGCGAGGCCACCAATTCGCTTGGCGACAGCGAGGCGAGGCGAAAGACCTTAGTGCGGATCTTCAGTCGTTCATAATCGCGAGACATCTCGTTAGGAACGTCGACACGCTTGACATACGAGGCGATGATCGCCTTCTTGTTGGGCGGCGCGTGGACAATCAGACTATTGGCGCGATCATTGGCGATAATGTAGACTCGATCCGAACGCGGGCGAGATCCTCCCGCGCCGCCTGGCTTAGCTCCACTCTGCTGCATCGATTGTTGCATCTGCTGCATTTGTTGCTGCATCTGCTGTTGCATTTGAATCATCTGATTGAACTCGCCACCACCTCCGCCTCCGCCCCCACCTCGCGAGCTGGTGCGGGAACTGGGCTGCAATCCCAGAAATGTCTCGAGATCGGTCTTTACTTGCGAAGCTTTGGCGTGTTCCAAGTGGAACTCTTCTGCCAAATTCTCCATCGCTACGGCGGATTGCTCTTGAGTCAAAATGTCGTGGATTTCTTTGAGGTTGGCGGCTGCGTCCATGCCTTCGATGCGATTGGCCGACATCAGCGGAGTGAGCTTGCCGTTCTTGCTGATCATCGAACCGAATTCGCTGTTGACCTCTTCAGCAAGCAACCACGTGAGTTCGAATGTTGTGCGAACAAAACTGTGTGGAGGCAGATCGCTCAGTTGTTCTGGTCGAACGCGAGGAACGAGCGATGGATTGAGCCCCTCAGTCTTGGCGATCGTGAGCGTCTCTTGGTGCTCAAGCATCGTGAAGCCGCGAAGCAGCAGAGCGCGATTGATCGAGTCTTTGGTTTCCTCGAGCGAGTAAGGTCGCTGAGTAGCTAAGTTGATGTAGTCGCCGGGCAATTCTTGCCAGTCGAGAGAAAGATTCGAAACGCGAGCCAGCCACTTGAGCACATCGGGCCAAGGCTGATTACGAAACTGGAATTGAAGCATTCCCTTATCATCTAAAGCAACTTTCAGCTCGTCTGGATTCGGCGGCGAAGGGGGCGCACTGGTTCGCAGAATAGGCTTCATTTCACCGGAAGCGTTTTCAGTATCAGGCTTACCAGCCTTGTCGCCGGACTTATCACCAACTTTCTCGCCATCAGGCTTTTTCTCGCTACCCGGCTTCCTCTCGCCGTCGGGCTTTCTCGGCCCCTTTTCTGGCGGCATGGTTTGAGGCGATTCACCAGCAACGGCCTGTTGAATCTGAAGTTGTTGGATCAGGGCGTCCGGCGCAGGACGATCCTGCGGGGTGCCAAAGGAAGTTTGTGTGGCAAGGCAGACACAAAACACCGTTAGTGCGAATTGTTTTGTCGGTCGGTACATCGGGCTGCTTAGAATCGAATTGGAAGGGACTGGATCTGGGACTAACGGGGGGAAGAGCCTATTATGGACGAATTAGTTCCAAGAATCTACGAGAAAAAGCACGGAGGTTACAATTTGGCCGCTCGCCCCCCAGCCCGGAAATTGTTCATTGGAGTCGACGAAGCTGGCTATGGCCCCAACCTGGGGCCGTTGCTGATTGGCGGATCGGCTTGGGTGGTTCCGTCCGAAATGACCGAAACCGACCTGTGCCAGTTGCTTGCGGCGGAACAGTTTTTCGCGGCTCCTTGGTCGCCCAATTGCGACCATGTCCCCCTGGGCGACTCGAAAAAACTCTATCAGTCCACCACGGGGTTACGGACTATTGAGCTTGGCTTGCTATCGATGTTGGCTACGTTGAGCGAACCACCTGGACTATTGGGGAATTCGCTCGGCAAATTGGATCAGTTTGTCGCGAGGTTGGCACCCGCGGCCTCTACGAATATAACGGGCGAATCGACTGGCAAGGCGGCGCCTTGGTATTTGAATCTTGCCGAATTCAGCGTTCCAGTGACCAAAGAAGCCGAGTCGGATATTGCACGACTGAGCAAACTGGCCAAGCAACGCCTGCAAAAACATGGCATCGAACTGGTTGCCGTCCATGCGATGGTCATTGATGAATCCGAGTTCAATAGGCAAGTACTGCAATACGATTCGAAGGGCAAGTTACTCTCGCTAGTAACGTTCGAGATGGTCAATTGCCTTCTTGCAGCGTCGCCTGAACTTCCCGCCGAGATCTACTGCGATCGCCAGGGCGGAAGAAAGAACTACATGCCTTTGCTTCTGGAATGGATGCCTGAAAGTTGGTTCATCGAAACTCAGCAATCGAATGAACGATGTAGCTATCGCACAACATCAGGACGCAACCTGGATATTCATTTCTCGGTGGGTGGAGACAGCTTTCCCCCAACTGCGCTTGCCTCGATGGTTGCCAAATATCTTCGCGAGCGATTGATGGAGTCGTTTAACCTTTATTGGAGCCAACAGGTCTCAGGCATAAAGCCTACCGCAGGTTATCCCCAAGATTCGATTCGTTTTCGAAAGTCAATCGAAGCCAAAGCTGCTGAACTTGGAATACCGTTGGAAATCTGGTGGCGAAGTCGATAAACTCTTGATGCATATTGTTAACTCCCAATCGCCCTGCTGATGCCCGATGATGAACAAGCTATCCCAACAGTTTTCCTTTCGCCCCAGTCCGCTACAGTTTTTCTGTTTGCAAATTCTCCTTTCCATGAGTTGTTGCGTTCAAGCAGGTGAGCCGGTTGGGCAAGCGTTGAAGCACTTCGGGGAAAGCAAGAAGTGGTCCGACGCTACTGGAAAATTCAAAATTGAAGGGCGGCTCAAGTATGCAGACTCAAAGGAGGTTCACATAACACGCTCCGATGGAAAGTTAATCAAGATCGAGCTCGATAAACTCAGCGATTTCGATCAGAAGTTCATTACCATGTTCTTGAGGATTGAGTCGGCGATGAATGCTGACAATCCTTTTGTTCCAGTCGAGATTCCTGGCTCTCAGGATGTTCCATCGAAAGCTAATCAGCCTAAGAAACTGGATATGGCTCTAGGAAATCAGCCATGGAAGGCAACTTCATCCAGTCCCGCCGCAAAGCGTGTCTACGAACAACAAAAGTTTGTCACCAACATTTTAGTTGAATACAAGAACTTTTTTCGAGTTTCTGATTCGAAGGCAGGGGGCTATGCCATCGGGACGACCAGAGGCGGAAGCGACTCGGGAAGTCAATTGGCATTCATCCATCCGCAAGGCTACATTCCGGTCCTTCGATCTAAAGAGCCGTGGAAGCTACTGGCCGTCAGTCCCGATGGATCGCGAGTCGCCGCGTCCTTGGAGAGTGCTAGTGGTCGGTCGCAAATTGGAATTTTTCAAGTCACGCAAGATGCGATTGAATTGGAGTCTCAGTTTCCTACTAAGTCCCCCATTGCCTATCTAGAATTTTCAACTCGCGATCGATTGGTATCTATAGAGCATAGCAGAGCATTATCGGTCTGGAACATTAAGGACCTACAGAGCCCAAAAGTGGAATTGGAAGGCTCGAGCTATGCATCCCAATCCGCAGCGCTTAGTCCTGATGGGCGACTCTTGGCGGTTACTACGGGCTTTGGTCATATCGTGCTAGATCTTATTCAAAACAGTAAGGTCGGCGAATTGGGGCGAGGCACCAGAATCTTTGAAGGAAAGCTTCAATTCTCTCCCGATGGACAGATGCTGGCAGCTTGGCAGCCAATGCAAGTGTTTGTCTATAGCTTGACCAGCGGAAAAGAGATCGCCAGAGTTCCTGTTACTGAATCTAACATGAGCTCGACCTTTGGTTGGCTCGGTGATCACTTGGTTGTAGGTCAAACGCTTTACGACTATCGTCGAAGCATTCCGTTGTGGAGCTTCAAAACCGATTCGGCCATCTCAGTCGAAAGCGATGGTGAACGTCTGATCTACGCATACGGTGATCGGCTGCTTAACCTATCGCTGATTTCTCCTCCGCTTAAAGAGATCGAAAAGCAATCTGCCGGATTGACAGCAGAAAAGATGTATGCGATTCGCCCTGGAGATACGGTAGCCGTCGAGTACTTTCTTGATACCGTTACAAGAGAGGACAAGGAGAAGATTCGCGAAGCGATAGAGCAAAAGGTGGCGGCCTTGGGCTGGAAGTCAGCATCTAAGTCTTCGAATAAGATCGTCATCCGATTGAAAGAGGGCGAAGCCGCGACAGCCGAGTATTCGCAGCGTGCGAGCATCGGCGGGTTGTCCCGGATGTTCACTCGTCAGGAGCCAACCGATCTGGTCAATTACAAGCCATGGGATCATGAAATCAGCATCACTGTAGGAGGCAAGAAGGTATTTGAAGCGATGCATACCGTCACAGCTCCTTTAAGTCTCCCCTGTCGAATTGCGGAACCAACGCAATCCGCCATGGACCGATTCTGTAAACCTACCGCGTCGTACTTTGCCGAGCTACCTATTTGCAACTCTCTGGTGTGGCCTCAATATCAAGGCGGCGTGGGTAAGTCCGTAATCAACTCCAGAGGCGAGCTTGAGCCTTAAGCTGCCGTTCCCTCTTCGTCGTGCAAAACTCACGCATTACGAACTTACTAATTTGTGAGCCTAGTTGGCCCTCACTTGCCGATACGATAGCCCATCTCTTTGAGAATGCTCTGAATCTTGGAGACATGATCGCCTTGGATCTCAAGTGTATCTTTGTCAATGGTACCGCCAGCGCCGCAGGAGTTCTTCAGCTTTGTCAGCAGTGATGGAAGGTCGTTGTCCTTCGCTAGTAGGCCTCGGACAACACTAACGAGCTTGCCCTTCTTTCGCTTCTCAAGCATGACTCGAGCCGTTTGCTTACTTGGGTCAAGCAATGTCTTTTGCTCCTTTAAAGGTGGGCAGGTGCATTCGCTCTCTAGCTTCTCGCAACGATCGCAGCGGCTTGGTACGTCCCACTTTGTACCAGCAAATAGACCCATTTTGATTCTCCGCCAATCTCCGCCAAGCGGTTTGGTTTTACCCCAGCCTTGCTGTCTGGCGCAAGCAACGACATTCAACAGTTTGTGTGCAAGCGAACTAAACTGACAAGCATATTCAAGTTCCCATTATTGCCCATAGTATGACTAGGTCCTTGGGTTTTGGTCGCCTTTCACCCGTTTTGGTGCGAACCTTCTCCTTTTTGAGCTGTTCACTGGCTTGGAGTGTTGGCACTGGCCTTTGCGTTTTTTCAAGGCTCAACTAGACTTTTCCCCTTTGGTAGGGGCACTGTCCGTTGATTGGCAACCGCCCGGTGAAGCAGTTGAGTCGTTAACCATTAAGGAATGAGGAGCTAGTCAGTCGTGATCAGAAACTTGGCGATCGTGGGGGCTACGGGAGCAGTCGGTCAAATTGTGCTCGAAGAGATTCAGCAACAAGGGCTGAAATACGGCAATATCAAGCTCTTAGCATCCGCTCGATCCGCCGGCAAGAAAGTTGACTTTGCTGGTAAGTCGATCACGGTTGAACTGCTAGAGCCCAGTGCCTTTGATGGTGTCGATGTGGTCATCGCAAGCACGCCTGACGAAGTGGCCGCCGAGTTTGTTCCGTGGGCGGTAGAGCGTGGTGCGATTGTCGTTGATGAAAGCGCGTACTTCCGCATGGACCCTAAGGTGCCTTTGGTCATCCCCGAAGTCAATCCTCATGATATCCAGAAGCACCAAGGTATCATCGCTAGTCCCAATTGCAGTACGACACAAATGGTCGTGGCCCTCAAGCCGCTGATGGACGCGGCGGGTTTAAAGCGAGTCGTTGTCAGCACCTACCAAGCGGTTAGCGGAGCTGGCCTTTCGGCTCAAAATGAATTGGTTGATAACACCAAGGCTTATCTGGATCAGCAAAGCCCCGCTGTGAAGAACTTTGCTTACGACATTGCGCTCAACTTGATTCCGCAGATCGGCTCGCATAAAGAGGCTGGCTTCACTTCAGAAGAGATGAAGATGGTCTACGAGACTCATAAGATTCTTGGCAATAACCAGATCAAGATCAACGCTACTTGCATCCGAGTCCCAGTGTTGATTGGTCACAGTGAGTCGATCTACTGCGAGACCGAGAAGCCTCTGTCGCTCGAACAGATCCGCGAACTGTTCCACAACGCACCGGGTGTTACTTTGGTGGACGACTTGCTCAACAAGAAGTATCCGATGCCTCGCGATTGCGCGCACAAGCCCGATGTCTTTGTTGGTCGCGTTCGCAAGGATCGCGATGTTGAGACCGGTATCAGCTTCTGGTGCGTTAGCGATAATCTTCGCAAGGGTGCTGCAACTAATGCA
>CAYWNG010000091.1:0-15345 GCA_964458685.1 uncultured Pirellulaceae bacterium | reverse complement strand
CGCACACGGGTGACTCACAACCCGCTGCGTCAGCAAGGGACTTCTTCACAACCCGATGCGTCAGCGAGGGACTTCTTCACAACAGCCCAACGCAACGAGCCCAACGGGCTGGGTGATCAAGCTTAAGCAGGTTAAGGGCCAACGGCCTGCCGGGTTTCACGCAAACCGGCAGGCCGTTGGTCCTTTGTTATTATCGCGAATTGCGTACCCAGCCCTTCACGGGCTGGGCTAGGTAAACGGTCAGGCCTTCGGCCCTAAAACGCTTAGTGCCAGACCACCTCACTGGACTCAAAGATAGGACCTTCGACGCAAGTGCGTTTGTAGTCCCAGTCACTCTCGCAGCCAACTTTAGCGACGCAGGTAAAGCAGATCCCGATGCCACAAGCCATCGGAGTTTCTAGAGAAACTTGGCAACGAACTTCAAAGCTCTTGGCAATCTTTGCGACCGCCTCCATCATCGGCTCGGGACCACAGGTGACGACTCGCACTTGGCTCAAGTCTGTTTCTGACTTGAGCAGTTGCTCCAAAACAGCCGTAACGCGCTGAGGCGGACCAATCGATCCATCTTCAGTCGCAACATGCACGGTGGCCCCCGACTTCTCAAAGCTGTCGATACCAGCCAGATAATCTTTGGTCCGAGCTCCATAACATAGGCTGACTCGCTTTGCGTAGCCAGTATGTCGCGCCCCAAAGCGCTGCTTGCCGCAAGCCTCCTTAGTTAGCGAGAGAAATGGAGTTTGCCCAATGCCACCGGCGACCATGATGAGGTGTTCAGTTTCGCAATCGTCAAAGCTATTGCCCAAGGGACCACACAATCCGACGTAGTCACCATTGCCAAGCTGCGAAACGCTTCGAGTCAATTTGCCTTTGACCAAGTAGGCCACTTCTAGCCAGCCTGACTGTGGATCGCAGTCGTAGAGAGCAAACGCGCGACCGATCAGCGGATCGGTACTGCGCAAGTCTCGCAACATGAAGAACTGGCCCGGTACGGCCGCGCACATGGAGCTAGGCGCAGCAACTCGCAAACACATCGTGTCTTTGGCGATTGTGTAGTTGTCGATTACAGCCAGCTTGGCGAATACGGCATCATCGGCGTAGTGTGGCATGAAAGAATCCTAGCGAGGCTGATCACGTCGAATAGTTCGCCATTGTCTACGTTTGATGGAAAAGTGGAAGTGGCGAGCTTTACAGACAAGTTGAACTCGTTTGCTCTCGCCACGATCCGCTTTGAGCTTGGTCAGTTTGCAGATGACAGGACTAGCCGAAATTCCGTTAGGCTTCGCTTTCTTTGCACCTGTGAAAACGCGACGATAGTTTGAGAACCTTCGTCGAATCACTCCAGACAGCAAAGAGAACCGGACGCTAACGCGGTTCCGGCTAGTTTCGAATGGCTGTATGAACTAGCCGCGACCTGGTCTATTTCGTCCAGGACCACCACCATCGCGACCTCCAAAACGTCCACCTGGTCGGCCACCACCTGGGCGTCCTCCAGGCCGGCCACCTGTTGGTCGACCGCCTGGCCGACTGCCCGACCGACTGCCACTGGGACGTCCACCACTTGAACGTCCGCCGCCGAAGCGACTGCCACTGGAGCGATCGCCACCGAAGTCGCGGCTGCCGCGTTCACCGCCGCTCTCGCCGCCCATGCTGTCTCCGTCGCGATCTCCATCACGTTGATCGAACGACGGTCCGCCACTTCTTCCAAAGGGACGTCTACCTGGGCCTCGAGGGCCTCCTTCGGATGATCCGCGCGGTGGGAACTTTCTCTTGAAGCCGCCTCGGCCTGCATCTCCGCGCCCCATATCTCCTCGACCAGCATCTCCGCGCCCCATATCTCCTCGGCCCATATCTCCTCGACCTGGACCGCCTCGACCCGATCCGCGACTTGGACCTCTGCCTGATTCATCGCGGAAGCCTTCAGCCTCGTCACGTTCGGCATCTTGAAAAATGCCTTGCCCCATCGGAGGCCGTCGAGCTGGAAAGCGACCTGAGTCGCGCGAGCCACCACCGGGCTTGCCGAAACGACCGCCGGGGCGCCCTGAACGCTGACCGTATTGTCCGCCACGCTGGCCAGTACGTCCGCCCGATCTGTCACTACCGGAGCGATCACTAAAGCCGCCTGATCGTTCTCCCGATCCTTGCTCAAAACCCTCCGAGCGATCGCGGAACTGTCCGCCGCGAGATCCTGGTCGGCCACCGCGATCACCGGGACGTCCATCGCGCTCAAACGGTCGTCCCGAACGCTCGCCTGAACGACTTGAATGCATCGCTGGTCGACCACCGCGCTCTCCACCTTGGTAACCGCCCTGATAGCCGCCCTGATAGCCACCGCGCTCTCCGCCTTGGTAACCACCGCGCTGACCACGATCTCCACGGTCTCCACGGTCTCCACGGTCTCCACGGTCTCCACGGTCTCCACGGTCACCGCGCTCGCGACTACCTCCGCGTGGTCCAGAAGGACGTCCCGATCGTGGTCGACCGCCTTCGGAACGCTCACGAGGCTTACCGGCTCGTTTGCCAAAAGAACGATCACTCGAGCGACCGGGTTGTTGTTCACCTTCGTCCTCGCTTCCATCTGGACTCGCTTCTTCGTCGTAGTCCAGCACCGCACCGGCGCTTAACGATTCAAAATCAGTGACGAAGTCGTCATCGAACTCTTCGTCACCTGCACCGAATTCGATAGCATCATCGGACAAAGCTAGCTGCGATTCGTCGTAAACATAATCGCCTTCCAAGCCTGTTCCGAAGTCATCAAAATCATCAGCCTCGATCGGTGTAACAATCTTGGTTGGAACGATCGCGGCTTCTTTGTCGTGCTCGGGCTTGTCGCCCCGTTCAACATGCGCAACATGTTCAGCATGACCAGCATGCTCGGCTTTGTCAGCCTTCTCGGCTTTGTCAGAGCTCTTCGCAGCTACCTTTGGAACGGTGGACGCGTACAGCGCTTTGACTTCGGCGGAAGTTAACTCGCGAGCCGCACCCACTGGCAATTCTGCCAGCCGCAACGATCCAATCGCCAGTCGTCGCAGCAACACGACCTTGTGACCGGCTCGAGCCAAGATCCGTCGAATTTCCCGGTTCTTACCTTCGGACAACAGAATCTCTAACTCAGTGCAAGTCTTGCGAGTCTTGCGAATGCGAGCTCCATCGATTCGTGCAACGCCTTCTGCCAAGTAAACGCCCTTGCGAAGCTTGGCAAGCTCTTCCATCGTCAGCACACCAGCAACGACGACAAAGTATGTCTTCTGAACGCGAAATCTTGGGTGAGCCAATCGTTGTGCGAGATCGCCATCGTTAGTCAACAGCATGAGCCCTTCGCTATAGCGGTCCAAACGGCCCACCGAGAACACGCGATGCTTATCTGGTACAAAGTCAATAACGCGCAGTCGACCACTCGGATCATCGCTTGTCGATAGAACTCCTTTGGGCTTATTCAGCGCGTAGTAAACCAGCTTAGGCCTTCTAAGCAATTGACCATCCACCTCAATCTTGGCCTCTTGTGGATTGACTCGCGTCGCCAAGTTGGTGACGATTTGGCCATCGACTTCGACTCGGCCTTGTACGATTAGATCTTCGACATCGCGTCGACTGCCCAACCCTGCTGCAGCCAACACCTTATTGATGCGTTGTTGACTGGGATCAAGATTGGTTCGTGTGGAAGATCTTTTTGATTTGCGACGATACATTTTGGAACCCTGTGGGCGCATTCGTTCATTGTTGGCTGTCACATGGATTTGAGTTTTCGTCTACTTGGTTGCTCATGATGCAAACGAAGTAGTTCAGAAGACCAATGTGACTGGAAAGCCTTAATTCCCAAACTGCGCGATAAAGAAAGCGATTGTGAACTTCGAATACCAAGCAAATAATCGCAATGAGCGCTAGAGATGCCACCAACAAATGGATGTTGGTAACAATCAAAGTGCCTTCAGGCATAAACGCCGCTCGCTTGTAGGCATCAATGGCCTAGTTCTTCGGAGCGGTCAACTTTTGCTGAGCGTCATCACGACGAGTCGCATAGGGCTGGATCAATTCCAGCAGGTATTCGAAGCGATTAATAGTAGTTGCTCAGTTGGGGTTGTCTAGACCAATCCAACAACCCCAAACGTAAAGATTCTTGGGGTTTTAGGCACGAAGTGCCGACACATCCTTTGCCGGGGCTGACAAGCCCCGGTTTTGAGGCCGCCCAGTATTGAGCCCCGAAGGTGGTGATGCATCAAGGTAATGTGTCGACCCTTCGGGCCTTAAACTTCGGAATTCTCATGTTCCGGTGCCTTCGACACCGGCAGAGGTTGTGGCAGGCCTTCGGCCTTAAATCCAAATAGCGCAACTTCAAAACTAACGCAGCGGGTTGGGATTGGTCCCTCGTTAACGCACTTACGCAGCGGGTTGTGACTCAGGCTGCCGCAAGTTGTGATGCGATCCGCCTGCGAGTAAACTGATGCGTTCAAGATGTGGATCGATGTTCAGCCCGCAGGTCCCTGGCCTGATTCAATAACGAACTCTTACGAATCTCACTGAGCAATGCTTCGTTCACTCTACTGCTTGTTGTTAGTGTCATTTTTGGCGATTTGTGGCTGCAAAGATAAAGCCTCGACATCAGGAGTTCCGGCGCCACAAGATGTCGCTCAAGGCAACGCTGATACCACGACTGGAGAATCTGCCTCTGCCAAAGTCGACAAGCTTGATTTGACCGTGGGAAAGGGGGAACTGAGCCTGCCGGACTACGAAATGAACGGCAGGAAAATTCTTGCCTCGGTGCTTTCTGCCGAGCAATTGGATGAAGGCTGGGTTCGTTTGTTCGACGGCCATACGCTAGCCGGTTGGATCATCACGGGCAAAGCCGATTGGCAATGCAAGGATGGAATCATTCGTGTCACTCGCGGCCAACCCAGTTTCTTAGCGACGAACTTTGATCTCGCCGATTACGAACTTAAAGTAGACTTCCGTTGTGGGCCTCAGACCAACAGTGGAGTCTTCCTGCGGGCAACACCCGAACCAGGCGACGTGGGACTGGACTGCCTTGAACTCAACATCGCTCCGCCTGAAAATCCTTTCCCAACTGGCAGCTTTGTCAAACGCCAGAAGGTTGAACCATCAACGCTCGGCGATTTCGATCCAACCGTTTGGCATACGTTCCATGTGAGACTGGAAGGCGAATCGGTGAAGGTGAGCTTAGATGGGAAACCGATCTTGGAAATGGCAGATGAGACTTCGTCGCGGCGCGGTTGCATCAGCCTGCAACACAATCAAGGTGTTGTCGAATTTCGTAACGTGCTGCTTCGCCCCATCGCCTCGCGCAAATTGAAGTTGGGCGAAAACTGGGAAGAAGACTGGGTCAAAGGCGAAAAAGAAGCTGGCAGTCTTAAAGTCGATGCCTCAGCCGTGGGTTTGCACATCCAAGGTGGTCTCGGCAAAGTCCAATCCAAGGAGAGCTTTGGAGATTTTTGGTTGCAGGCCAAGTACACGCTAGCCAAGCCCGAAGTCAATTCCGGCATCTTCTTCCGCTGCATCGAAGACAGCATGCTGGACGGGTATGAGTGCCAAGTGAATCACGCGATCAACGATAACGATCCGCTCTCTCCCAAGGACACCGGTGCTGGCGCAATCTTTCGTCGCAAGCCAGCTCGGATCGTTGTGGGCGATGGAACTAAGCCAACTCATCTTTCGCTTCTAGCCAGCGGTAAGCAGATGGTCACCTGGGTCAATGGAATTATGACTACAGACTTTACCGACGACCGCCCCGCAGATCTCAATCCTCGCAAGGGAACTCGCGTAGAAGCTGGCCCAATTGCCTTGCAAGGCCACGACCCCACCACCGATGCAACCTTCCACGAAATTAAGATCTCCACGCTGCGCTAGCCAGTCAAATAGCTTATGCAGCGCGATTACCTGGACGGTACGCCTTTATGAACTCTCCCGCGCGCTAACTTCACCTTTAGCGCCAACCATTTCGCAACAGAGTCGCGTGGCCCCAGTGTGCTACGACAGTCCCTGGCGTTCTTCCTCAACCCTCATGCCTCCAGCCTGTACCAGAGCCTAAGCGGTGAGGGCGAAAAATGGCTGACCGAAGCGGATCACTCATGATCGATCGAACAATATTTCAACCAGATGGATCTCTTGGCAGCGAGTTTGTCTGAAAGGGTACGTTTGATGAACTCTCCCGCGCGCTAACTTCACCTTTAGCGCCCAACCATTTCGCGGGAGAGTTCATTCAACGTACCCGCCCAATTAGGCGCGCTGCTAAAGACTGCAAAGACTTCTATCTGGTTGAAACGTCGAGCGGCAGAGCATCAGTAATCCTCTTTGGTCTGCCGCTTTCGCCCTCACCGCTCGGGCTCGAGTAGGCTCTGGAAAAAGCTTGAGGTGTGAGGTGTAAGGCTTGAGGAAGAACGCCAGGGACTGGCGTGGCACACTGAGACTCTACGGTAGGAAATTCTTGAGGTAGCGATAGCTCTGGACTAACGAGGCTTTACGAGCTTCAAAAGTGCCTTCGTACGCGCGGTCTTCGACTTCAACGCAAACAGCGCCGCGATATCCTGTCTCCATGAGTGTTGCGAAGAACGCTCCCCACTGCACCTCACCCAAACCGGGAAGCTTTGGCGTGTGATAAAGATTGGGCAACGCAAGCAGGCCGACTTCGTTCAGCTTGTGTCGATCAAGCGTGGCATCTTTGGCATGCGTATGCCAAATGCGATCTCCAAATTTTCGAATGGCTCCCAGATAGTCCATCAACTGCCAAACCATGTGAGACGGATCAAAGTTCAACCCAAGGTTCTTGCTCGGGATGTCACGAAACAGTCTGGACCAAACTGCGGGGCAAGTGGCAATGTTCTTTCCACCGGGCCATTCATCTAGAGTGAACAACATGGGACAGTTCTCAATGCCAATCTTCAGATCCAAACTGTCCGCCAACTCCATCAGCGGGCACCATGTATCGAGAAGCCGCGGCCAATTGGCGTCGACGCTTAAAGTATGGTCACGACCGATGAAGGTGTTGACGTTTTTGATCCCAAGAGCCGGTGCAGCCTGCATCACGCGTCGCAGATGCTCCACCGCCGTAGCCGCCTCGTCGCGATTGGCGGACAAACAATTGGGATAGTAGCCCAGGCCGCTTATCGAAACTCCCGTGCTTTCGCAAAGCTGGTGAATCTCGCGAATGGCGGAATCGTTAAGGTTCGTGACGTCGATATGGGTCACTCCGGCGTAGCGACGCTCGGCCTTGCTGGGCGGCCAGCACATCACCTCGACGCAGTCGTAGCCGATCTCTGCCGCCAAGTGAATTACTTGCGAAAGTGATAATTCTCCAACTATTGCGGTTACAAAACCCAACTGCATCATGGAATTCGGTCCCTAGTTTAAGACTTAACGGTTTGAGTCAATTCGACTAAATTATCAGTAGTTCCGCAGCGGGGCTTCTGCGGCAGGGATTCGGCTGGGCTTGAGCTCAAGCTGGCCTCAACAAGCCGAACCGCTAGCAGAATCCACCTTCAAAACTTACGTTAGAGCTTAGTCATGCGAAAAATCGCTTTCGTCGGCCCAATCATTCTATCCTCTCTTTTGGTTGGTTGCCCGTCCAATCGTTCCAAAGACGGCGTTGCCGGTCGAGGGTGGGTAGAAAATCAGGATGGAAAGAAAGTTCCAGCTCAGATTGATGGTACAGGTGGTCGCACTTCAGCACCAGTACGCAAGCCCAGCGGTAGTGATGCTGAGTGGCTGAAGGAGTTTGAGCTCACCGAGCGATCAGGCAAGTTGGTCAGCAGCGAAAGTCTCAAGGGCCAACCCTATGTGCTCAGCTTTTTCTTCTCAACGTGCCCGACCATCTGCAAACGTCAGAACGAGAAAGTTGCACAACTCCAAAAGAAATTCAAGGGGCAACCTGTCAAGCTGGTCAGCATTACTTGCGATCCAGAAGTCGACGTTCCCGAAGTGCTTTCCATCTATGCCGATGGTTTTAACGCAGATCGCGAGCAATGGTTGTTCTTGACTGGCGATCTACCATATCTCAGACGTGTTGGTGCCGAGATGTACTTCTTGCCCGTCGACCGACGATTCCATGCTGAGAAACTGTTGCTGGTTGATGCTGATGGTCAGGTCTTCGGCTCCTACAACTGGAACGTCGACGCACAGTTGTCGCTGCTACAAACAGATATCGAAGCCATGATTCAAGCCGGCGGCCGTTTGCCGAAAAAGGCTGACGATCCATCCCAAAAATCCGCAGATACAGAAGAGTAAACACCGATGAGCGAAGCATTTCCAGCGACAACTATTTCAGTGAGTGACAAGACGGCTAACTTCGTTATTGGATTGACAACGGTTGTCGTTTTTGTCGCCGTCGCTCTGCTCAGTCGCATTCAAGTCCCAGCTCCAGAGGGCTTGGACATTCACCTCTTCGCCAAACTGAACGCCGTCATTAACAGCGTTGTCAGTATTCTATTGATCGGCGGATTGTTGACAGCCAAGTCTGGCAAGTGGCAAATGCATCGCCGCATTATGTTGGCCGCCATGACATTGTCGGCTCTGTTCTTGGTTTCGTACATTTTGCACCATCTTTTTGCGGGCGACACAAAGTTTGGCGGCCAAGGTTGGATTCGCCCGGTCTATTTTACAATCTTGATTACCCACATTTTTCTTGCTGGCGGATCGCTTCCGTTTATCCTGTTTACGGCCTATCGAGCCTTATCGGGTAAGTACCCCGCACACGCAAAACTGGCCAAGAAAGTTTGGCCCGTCTGGTTCTATGTGAGCCTGAGCGGTGTTATCGTCTACTTCATGATCAGCCCCTATTACCAATCCTAGATTCGTAATCCAGTAATGCTCAACACAATTACTTCAGCAATTGGCGACCGATGATTTTAAGAGCAGTCGGATTGTGTTTCCTAGTCGCCACGAGTGCACACAGCGTTGCTGCTTCACAATCGCCAGAATTGCAAACTGCTGAATTGCAAACTGCTGAATTGCAAGACACTGAGCAAACGGTTGAGCGAAATTCGTCTGAAGCCAAACCATCCGATCTTGCGCTTGACCTTCACTCGCCCAGTCCGGTCGAACTGATCAACTCCACGCAGCGACTCGCTATTGACCAAATAGAATCACTGCTTCAAAGCGGACAAAACAGCGACGCAGTTTCGCAACTTCAATCGCTCAAAGATCTCAACCCGTTGCTGATCGAGCGAACCACGATGCAACGTGCGTCGACACAAGGTGTTCAGCCCTACCAGACGCTTGAGAGTTGGTATCAAGTCAAACTTCAAGCTGCGTTAGCCGCTGAGCCATCACTGCTGGCCGAGTTTCATCAACAATGGGACGCAATGGCTACAGCTTCGATCAAGCAGGTTCAGCGATCCAAGAGCATTCAAGACGCGCAAGCCAACGTCAGTCGCTATCGGTCGACCAGTGATGGTGATTTGTTGGCTTTGATGTTGGTCGACCTTCAACTTGAGAAAGGTCAAGCAGTAGCTGCCGTGCAGAGCCTTTGTACTCATTTCCCAGGATTGCTACGCAGCAGCCTGCGCGAGCTGAATCCGCAAGCGGCTTCGAGTTCGATCATGCAGCATCAGCTTTGGAAGTGGGCGCAAAGCGATCCAAGCTTGTTGAAGCGATGCCAAGATCCATGGACGATTCTAGCTGGCAAGAATGAGAAGCTGACCGTTGATGTGTTAACCCGATTGCTAACCGCCACGGCCATCGAACCTCAAGCACTCGATTTTGATTCGACTTTGATTTGGACTGAAAACGCAACGAGACTTTTGCAAAACGCTGAACAGAGAAAAAGACTAGAGACGATTGCTCGCGAAGTAGAAACCTGGCCGGACGCGCCATCGTTGCGTTCTGAGCGTACGAAAGTCGACTTCGACCAGCGTGCCGCGTGGCAATTGCAATTGGAGCGATGGGTTAACAGTAGCGACTTAACTCCAGCCACTAAACCACCTGTGGGTCAATTACAGGCCGCCCTGCCCTATCATCCCGTCGTGTATGGCGGCAAGGTCTTTTTGCATGAGCTGACCCGTATTCGCAGTTATCAGTTGGACAACGGTAGCGCGTGGCCCAAAGGCTCACCCAACACCTCGCTGTTCGATTCACAGATCAGCGCCACAGCTCTTGTGCCATTGGGCTATCCGCTCGTCGGCTTGCCGCGCGGTGGCTTGGCTATCGAAGCTGGCTGTATCTACGCGCGGATGGGATCGCCAGTGACTGCATGGGTCAACCGCAGCAAGTCCAACGACGGCAGCTCGATCAGCTTTATCACTGGCCTGGATATCGATCGTCAAGGCGCTCTCCTGGCTGGATTTCCACTCCGACTAACTCCTCCACAATTCAAAGATGCCGAGTTCGAAGGGACACCGGTGATCGATGGAAATCAGTTGATCGTTGCCGTTTCCGAGCGTGATAATGTCGGCGTTCGTCGCAGCTTGGCCGCCTTTGATCGATTCAGCGGTGCGCTTCGTTGGCGAACGCAAGCTCTAGGTAGCGGTGTAGTCGTTGGTAGCGAACGAGCGAATCTCATCTCAGCCTCGCAACCGATGGTCATCGGTGGTTCCGTGTTCTACAACACAGACCTTGGATCGATCGCCTGCGTGGATGCATCCAGCGGCAAGACAGTGTGGCTATCGCGGTATCAACGTTCGCATCGCTTGCAGGCCGAATTCCCTCGCCCCAATCGATTCCGCTACCGCGATGGTAATGCGTGTCTAGTTCATCATGGCATGGTGTACTGCATGCCACAAGATTGCCCAGAAGTCTTTGCCTTGGATCTTTGTACTGGCGAATTGATTTGGTCGTCGAATGACACCGATGTAGCCGACTGTACGAACATCGTAGGTGTGCGTGGAGCGAGCCTGATTCTTGGCGGAGATCGCCTTGTGTGGATTCATTCTGGAACCGGTCGTGTCCTGAGCCAGTTTCCATCGGCGACAACTCCAGGAACGATGAACGCACTGCCTCAGCCTCGCGGATTGGGCCGCGCTGGCTTAATCGCCGACCGCGTCTACTTTCCAACCGCTCAACAGCTATTTGTTTTTGCCGCGGATCAAGCCAACCGAGACGGTGCAGACACTCCTTCGATCGAATCGCCTGCGGTCTTGCAGCAGGTGTCTACACGCTACATTGGTGCTGAAGGCGCGAATTGGTTTGTGAGCGATCCATTGATACTTCTGGCAACACCCGGCCGCCTGATCTGCTTTCAAGCCGATCCGTAAAATCACTCTTGTTGCAAAGGCCATCATTCATGACTCATCGCTGGATCAAGACAAGCTGCGTCGTCGTTGTGCTTAACGCAGTGCTTGTGCTTACAAGTATCTTGCATCGTCAACTAACTGCGTCCGTCGAGTCGCCTAGCTCGACGTCTGTGACCTTTCCGGTTGTGACCAGCTCAACAACAGACACTCGCACAACAGACACTCGCACAACAGACACTCGCACAACTACTACACATACAACTGATGCTTCCGAAGGTGATAACGGTCTCAATCCAGAGGTCGTCGAGTTCCAGAAGCTTCGCGCAGCAGGTCTTGCTCCAGACTTAGCGAATCTAGAAGCCAAACCTGTGCCCGAGGATGACAAACTGATGGCCGAGCTTCGCAGGAAAGCTGCCGAAGCGTTTCCGATCTCAGAAGGGCTTAGCGAGCCGCAATCAGTTCTTTCTCAATCTGCTAAGACTGCTTCAGTACAAAATCCTCTGCCAGATACAGCGTTAGCAAGAAAGTCTCATTTGCTGAGCAAGTTGAGCGCTGCACACGTAGATCTTACAAACCTTGCGCAGCACTTCGAAAGCACCGGGGATTCAGCTCAAGTGAAAAAGGCTTCTGAGCAGATACAGGCGTTGGAAAAAATAATGCAGGAGCTTTTGACAACTCCTGCATTCTGATGTTCTGACAACGGTAGAACTCCACAGCTTAGCCTTCCACCGCTTGGCTTTCCACCGCTTGGCTTTCCACCGCTTAGCCTTTCCGCCGCTTAGCCTTTCCGCCGCTTAGCCTTTCCGCCGCTTAGCCTTCCACCGCTTGGCAGCGGGTGGCTACGTGGGGCAGCGGGTGGCTACGGGAAGAGAGTGGCTAGGACTTCACTGCAATGTCGACCAATTCTGTTTGGTCGGCCATCTTGCGAATGTCCTCAGTGATCTTCATCGAGCAGTACTTCGGACCGCACATGCTACAGAAGTGAGCGCTCTTGAAGGTATCTTGGGGCAATGTTTCGTCGTGGTATCGCTGAGCCGTTTCGGGGTCCAGCGAGAGACGGAATTGCTCCTTCCAATCGAACTCGAATCGTGCCTTCGAAAGAGCGTTATCACGATCTTGAGCCCCAGGCCGTCCACGAGCCACATCGGCCGAGTGCGCGGCAATCTTATAAGCGATCACGCCTTGCTTGACGTCCTCTTCATTGGGAAGACCCAAGTGTTCTTTCGGTGTTACGTAACACAACATCGCTGCACCGTGCCATCCGGCCATGGCTGCACCAATCGCACTCGTGATGTGATCGTAACCAGGAGCGATGTCTGTGACCAATGGCCCCAGAACGTAGAACGGGGCGCCATTGCATACCGCAATTTGTCGTTCGATGTTCATTTGAATTTGGTGCATTGGAATATGACCGGGGCCTTCTACCATGACTTGAGTCCCGTTGTCTTGACCACGCTTGGTCAATTCACCCAACACATCCAGCTCGGCAAATTGAGCTTCATCCGACGCGTCAGCAATTGACCCCGGACGCAAGCCGTCACCCAATGACCAAGTCACATCGTATTGCCGCATGATATCGCAAAGATCATCAAAGGCTTCGTAGAGCGGGTTCTGTTTGCGATGCGCCACCATCCACTTCGCGATCAGTGATCCACCGCGACTAACGATACCGGTGACTCGCTTGGTGGTAAGGTGCAAGTGTTCAAGCTTAACACCGCAATGGATCGTCATGTAGTCAACACCTTGCTTGGCTTGATGCTCGACCATGTCAAGAAAGTGTTGAGCCCGCATGTCTTCGATGTTGCCACCCAACTCTTCCAACATTTGATAGATGGGCACTGTGCCGATGGGGACCGGCGAAGCTTCGATGATCTTCACGCGGATGTTGTCGATGTCTTTACCGGTGGACAGATCCATGACGGTATCGGCACCGTGATGGACGGCTGTGTGCAGCTTATCTAACTCTTCGCCCGCGTTACTCGTGACAGCGCTGTTGCCGATGTTAGCGTTGATCTTGCATTTAGCGGCGATGCCGATGCACATCGGTTCCAGTCGAGCAGCCAAGTGAACTTTGTTGGCTGGAATCACCATTCGACCAGCGGCTATTTCATCACGAACCTTCTCGGGCGCTAGCTGCTCGCGCTGGGCAACGAATTGCATCTCTGGGGTTATTTCGCCGTTGCGAGCGCGAATCAGTTGAGTGGTCATAGTGGCTCCTAGTGGTAACTATCCTTGACAATTGAGACTCAAATTATCGGAGGAAACTGAGATTAGAGAACCCCTTGCGCGGAATCTGAGATTTCAGATTTTCGGGGCATACATCGACGGTTTTCACCAAAACCGCCCATTTTGCCAAATTATTCGAGTTTGAATCCCTTTAACTTGACTTTGGAGGGCGATAGTTTTACATTGCGATGTTGGAAAGAATGTCGCAGGTACCGTATCCCTGCCGATCTTATCTTCGTGGATTCCTTTTTTCTCAATCTCCCGAGGAGGTATCTCTATGAAAAAGACCTATTTCAGGTCAGCATTCACGCTCGTTGAATTATTGGTGGTCATCGCAATCATCGGAATTCTTGTGGGACTGTTGTTACCAGCAGTTCAAGCCGCTCGTGAAGCTGCAAGAAGAATGGCGTGTTCGAACAACGCGCGTCAAGTTGGACTTGGACTGCTCAACTACGAGAGCGCTTTCAAGTCCTTCCCAACTCAAGCCACTTATGGGCCGGGCAGACCGAACTACACTCTGCCCTACCACACAACTTGGCTTATTTCCATTCTGCCCTATGCTGAGCAAGGGCCGTTGTACGACCGAGTCAATCAGCAACTTCCAATTTGGAATCAGACTGATCCGACTACAGGCCTAAGATTGATTAGCACCAGAGTGCCATTCTTACAATGTCCTTCGGACGGTTCTTACAACGAAGTCTATCAAACACACGAGAACATCACACCGACAAACTATGCCGGTAGTGAAGGCTTCCACTGGTGGGAAACAGCGACGATCAATGGTAGTGATCCACCATGGAACTCGCTTGGATTCCAACCAGGCAGGATCTCTGAACTCTCCGGAGCGTTCACCGTTCGCCAATACACCACGCTTAACAAGATCACTGACGGTACGTCCAACACGATCATCGTCTCTGAAAAGGATAGCGCAGGTTATTACGGTGGACCATTCATGACCACTGGAACAGGTGCTCTTCGAGTTCCTCGTGACTGGAAAGTCTTCTGTAGCGCGTTTGTTGCAACAGCCTTCGCAGGCTGGGGTGGCAACGAAGGTGGTGGACAGCGCACTCGAAATCCAGACGGTTCAGCCAAGCCTAATGCAAGCTGGTTCCGCGCTGGACCACACGCTTTCACTCCTTCGTACTTGACAGCTTGGGGTATCAATACCGAATGGCCAGGTGCATCCAGCACCCACGCTGGTAATGGTATCAATGCTCTGTCTGCAGATGGTAGCGTTGCGTTCCTCACAGAAACCATCGATTACGGAACATACCTAAGGTTGAATGCTATTGCCGATGGTTTGGTAACCAACGACCCACGTAACTAGGACAAAAGCACCTATGAAGAGATTTTCGATACTGTTTATTGCAACGACTTTCGTTTGCGTAGGTTTAGCAGCAGGTTGCAATAGTCGTAAAGATCCGAAAGCCGATCCAAAGTTCAATGAAGCCGCTGGAGCAAATCCAGGGGCCGTCAAAATGGACCCGGTCGCTAACTCTGGAAAACCCAAGACCTAAGGGCCTCAGTTCCTCCGGCGTTAGCCAGCGTAACGTGTAGGTACTACAACCACTTCAAGCACTGCCCAATCGGGCGGTGCTTTTTTTATTGCCACTAGCGATCCAGTCCCAACCCGCTGCGTCAGCGAGGGAATGCATCAGCTCCCTCGCTAACGCAGCGGGTTGGGATTGAAAAATCCACCGCTTGGCAGTCTAGAAGTTGCGCGTTTTCTGGGATTTCGGGCCGAAGGCCCAGCGATTTACCTAGCCCAGCCCAACGGGCTGGGTGATCAAGCTTAAGTAGGTTTAGGGCCAACGGCCCGCCGGTTTGCACGCAAACCGGCGGGCCGTTGGCCCTTTGTTTTTTTCGCGAATTGGGTACCCAGCCCTTCAGGCCCTTCAGGCTGGGCTAGGTAAACGGGCAGGGCTTCGCCCCTAAAACCAAATAG
>CAYWNG010000090.1:0-15482 GCA_964458685.1 uncultured Pirellulaceae bacterium | reverse complement strand
ATTAAACCAAGTCGGCGATGATAGCTGGGAAGTCAGCGTTCTGAAAATCATCTATGCGGTTGCTGAAGGTTTACACTACGCGCATAGCCGCGGCGTCCAACATCGTGACATCAAGCCTGCAAACATACTCTTAGGCTTCGATGGCCAACCGTTCCTTCTGGACTTCAATCTCGGTAGAGTCGCCGATTGGGATGATCGCATCGCGTACCGATCTGTCGGCGGTACACTTCCCTACATGGCGCCAGAGCACCTCGACAGCTTGATCCATGGCAACGAATCGCTAAGCAACCAGTGCGACGTTTACTCCTTGGGTGTAGTGCTGTATCAATTGCTTTCTGGACACCTTCCCCACAATTTCGATGGAATAACCAACGGAGATCTACCTGCAGCTCAATCTCGCTTGGCTGATCCTGTCATTCCGCTTCGACGCCGCGTCCCCCAGTTATCTTTCGCCGCCGAGGCTATCGTTTCGAAATGTCTTGAGAAGACTCCACAACTTCGATACCAGTCGGCTCAAGAGCTAGCCACGGACATTCGGCTCCACCTCAATCACCGACCTGTGAAATATGCCAAGAACACATCAATCTTAGAACGAGTCGGCAAGCTGCGACGACGTCATCCGGCCTTGGCATCGGCGGCTTCCGTAGCCCTTGCACTGATTAGCGTTTCGATTGTTCTCTTAATGCTATTCAACTCTGCCAATCATAGAATTCGCACTCTACAGGCCAATCGACTATACGAGCAGTTTGTTCGGAAGTCTCACGAGGCCGAGGCACAACTGTTCTTCGCTGATGGCGGATCGCGAGAAAATGGCAAGCTGCTCGTCGCAGAGTCGTTGGCCCTAGTTGGAGCAGACGCAACGACCAGTGCTTCGCCGGATTTTCTAGAATACCTAAGCAGTTCGCATCGAGAAGACACGCTTAACAGGCTTGACTATCTCCAACGTTTGGTTGATTCCGAATCGGGCGTCAACGCGGACACTTTTCGAAGTTCGAAGGATGCCTCGCGCCTGAGCGAAGCAACGCGAGCCTATTTTGATCGACAACTTCAGAAGGCCGTAGGACTTCTGGACGAAGAGACAGTGTCCAATCCCAAGCGGTTCGTTGCTTGGTTTTTGAAAGGCAAGTGTCATTTCGAGCTTGGCGAATATCAGGAAGCCGACCATTGTTTCTCTGTTGCGGGTGTTCTTGAGCCCAATCTAGCGACGCCTTTGGTAGCTCAAGGTATCTGCCTGTACTTTCTGAATCACTTCGAATTCGCGGAAGAACGATTCTCGCGAGCCCATGAGTTAGACCCTAACAACTTTGCAGCGATCTATAATTTGGCGCTCGTTTGCGAGAAACAGAATCGACTTCGCGATGCGTTGAAGTTTCTCGAAAAAGCCGACGCGGTCAAACCGGGGTCACCTCGAGTGCTGATGGCTCGCAGTCGAATCTCTCGAGCTTTGGGAGATATAGCGGAAGCCGACGCAGCACTCCAATCGTTGATTCTGTCCGATCCACAAGAGCCCGAGGGATGGGTACTTCGCGGTATCGCTCAACTTCCAAGCCAACCGGAAAAAGCGCTTAAGGATTTCGAAAAAGCGGAGCAATGGGATAGCACGAGATTCATCGCTGGCCAGAACAAGGCTTCGGTCCTTAGCGAATACCTAAAAAGACCTGACGAAGCGATCGATGTACTGACAGCCTTGATCGATCAAGATAGCAGATTTTACCAAGCACTTTCCGGTCGAGCCGTCTTGTACGCCAGACTCGGCAAGCAAGAATTGGCTATCCAAGACGTTAAGCGATCTTTGGAGATTAGCGCTACGCCCCAGACACATTATCAAGCTGCTTGCGTTTACGCGCTTTTGCTGAAGCAAGATCCTTCGCTGGTAAATGTAGCGTTAAAGCACTTAGCATTGGCAACTACCCCGGCCTACGGAAGCAATATCCTTGGCACCGACTCCGATCTCGATAACCTAAGAACGAACCCTGTTTTCAAGTCGATCCTCAAAGGCGTGACATCGATTAATCAGCATGGAGAAACTCGCTAGCCGCGTGGCCACTACTTTCGAAACCTCGTCGCAAGCAAGTACGCTTTTCCAATCCCAAACACTGACGTGAAAATCATGAATCTCATCTCAAAAAACTTCACGAAATCCGCGCTCTGCCTTTGTCTTCTTGCAATAGTCGGATGGAACACCTCGCTTCATGCCCAGTTGTCGCTTGTACCCCCACAGCCGTGGCCGTCGAAAGATGTTTCGGTAAGCTTCGCTCCCGACTTTGTCGAAGTGGGTCGCTATCGAAACGAACTTGAGCAACATCTCAACAGTCAAATGAGCAATCCAGACTGGAAGATCGAGATTCTTCGAGCTTTGCAAACTTGGTCGCAATACTGTGGTGTTCAGTTTTCGTTAGTCGCTGATTCCAACCGAGCGTTTGGAGTTCCAGGACTCGCGCAGGGAGATCCACGATTCGGAGACATTCGCTTTGGTGCCTTTCCTCAAGTCAACGTGCTTGGGAATGCAGTAGGTTACAACGCAGCGTTTGGAACTTGGGCGGGCGATATTCTTTTCGATACCAACCGCGTTTTCTACTCACATGCCTTGGGCTCGAATCCTGGACAGCAAGAACAATACGATCTCTACACAGTCGCATTGCATGAAATTGGCAACGCCCTGGGGTTAGTCGATAACTTCAATGATCCCAACTCCGTCATGTACTTCAACTACACAGGACCTAAGTTTGTCCCAACGCCAAGCGACATTCGAAACATTCAGTCTCTTTACGGACCTCCAGCGACCGATGTCTTTGAGTCGCCCGCTTCCAACAACAATCCCAGCACCGCCTCGATAGTGCAGTACGACGGTCAGTTCGCTACTTCCAAAATTCAATCCGTGTTCGGTCGTATTCAGAATGGCCGAGATCGAGACTACTTCCGCCTCTCCGGCAATCAACTTGCCGAGAACTGTTGGATCAAAGTGCGAGGCCGAGGCAACAGCCTCTTGGCTGCTAAGCTCACGGTCCTGGATTCACAACTGAGTGAGCTTGCGACGATCTCCGCCGAGAACCCCATTAACAACACGTTCGGCAAAGAGATTACGAACATCACTCCCGATGCGACGATCTACGTTTTAGTTGAGCCAGCCGATCCCAACAGCTTCAGCTCGGGCGACTATGAACTGGTCTTCGACTTCAACGCCAACGGCTTCGAGGAATTGGGGCAACCCGTAGATGATGACGATGAATTGCTGGACCCTTACTTCGAGGCCAAAGACGAGGCGTTGGTAGACGCACTCTATGCTGTTCGCGGGCTGATTGATACGGAAACATCTCAGAACAACACCTTCGCGACGCCAACAAGATTGCTGTCTCCTCTAGGAACTCCTTCCGACACTCGATATGAGTACATCGGCACGTTAGCATCGTTAGCTGATCGAGACATGTACGTGCTGCATAGCCCTGCCAACTCATCGGGTACCATGGCCATCGACCTGATTCCATTGGGCGTCGATCCCGCTCTGCTATCGATCTCAATCTTCGATAGCGAACGTAGAAGCATTCCTTTCTCGCAACGCTTTCGCAATAGTACAGACGTAGTGGTTGAGGCAAACAATATCCAACCAGACAGGGACTACTTCGTAAGAGTACAAAGTCGAACTGGTAACACGATCGCGGGCAACTACCTCTTGACCGTAAACCTCACAACTAAAAGTAGTCCATCCACGCGATTTGGAAGAGTTAACTTGTCACGTAGTAATCCAGATCAATGGGGCTCACTGACTGTTTACAAGACGCAGCTCTTGCGAATCGATTTGGAAATGACCTCCGCCGACGCAGCCAATCAGGCTTGCCAGTTGACCGTCTACAGCGATACAGGGCGAACCGAGTTGGTCACGTCGGTTAGATCTGGAACGAAACGCACATGCTACGTTTGGCTACAAGCCGGTGATCACAGTTTTCGGTTGACCTCTAAGACTCGTCGTAATCGCCCCATTGTTACATCGCGAGTCGATCTCTTTGGAGCAATTGTCTCCGACGATGAAGGGCCGATTATCATTGACCCATCTGGCAATCCTATTTCAGGACCTCAACTACCCAGCGGTCCACCGTCACCGCCTACGTTTTGGCAGTTTCCGATCGTACAGATTCTGCAACTAATCATTCCACCTGAGTTGCCCTGGTAGGTTTGTGCGCGAATTTGGGATGTCCCCTAGGTCTGTAATTGTTTAAATCAATACAGATCAATTCAATTCAATTCAGATACCACTAAAACCAAGGACTGAGTCCGATTGAGCTAGTTTGCTTCGATCACGTTTCGCCATCGCCTTGGGACACCGTTCCAAGCTTCTAGATAGGTGGGCTCGAGTGGAACGTTGACATAGTGATCTTGAGTCAAGAAAACTGGCATGTCGATCAGCACATCGCCAACTGAAAAGGGCTGAAAGTAAGCCTTGGGGACATACGTGGAGTGGTAAGCTGACATACCAAGCGGCTTGGCTGCATCGCAGCCGGGAATGTTCTTGTCTCCAAACTTGCTTGACCAGAACTCAGCATGCAGACCTCGTGGGTCGCGCTTGGTTGGAGGATGAAGATCGATCACCAGCAAGTGACACCCTTTGCCCATCGCATCTGCAAGCTTGTCGAATAAGGCATTTAACGCTCCTTGGCTTTGCTTGTTACCGGGCGATACAATTTCGATAAAGCCAACCACCCGATCTCCACTCGTATGGCGAATTGCTATCCTTGTCGCCTTCCTTGCATAAGGATCGAGTGCACCTTCATGAGCGTATTGAGTCTTTGGCGGGGCAGTCATCACCGCTACTGCGTTGGCGTTTTGCTCAAGACTTTCAAACGATTCCTCTTGCTCGACCTGACTTACAAGAGTGACAACATCTGGAATTGGACCGCCAGCGACTTGCTCCGCCATCGCGTAATAGTCTTTGGGTAGAACTCCATTGTTCAATGAGTTCGAAATGGAGATGATCCAACGCTGATGAAAGTCATGGAAGATTCCAGCATCAGTCTTAGTCCAATCATGTACCGGCATAATGATCTCAAGTAGTTCGAAGAAGTTCCCCAAACGATGCAAAATAGTGGGCCGCTATTCGTACATTTTACTCGACCGGAAGACAATAGTATCGACTGTAGAACGAATTACGCTACTCTAGCAAATGCTGGCCTTTGTCCTGCGAAACTCGCTAGGAAGTGGACGCGATGAATCAGGCAGCCGCCGAAAATGGTGGCCAAGCGGATGTGAATCCGGTACAAGATCTGGGATTCATGTATGGACGCGACTTGCTTGATCCAGACGGTCGCTTGTGGGGACCAATTTGAGATGGACGCAGCCGCTATGCCTACAAACGATTGAGGCTAGTCGTTGTATCGAGCGTTGTATCGAGCGTTGTATCCAGCGTTGTACGGTGCCATTGCTAAGCGCACCTGAATTTTCAGCAATGCGAATGGCAATCCAACTAAACTCTGTCACAATTGCAACGAACATCCCCGAGACAGTATGCGACGCGAGAAATCGAGCGATGAACTTCCAACGACTAACAATAGCACTACTTCTGCTCCTAAGTGCCTGCCTGCCCGCGATAGCACAAGTCGCAGTGAAGGCTGAAGTGGCGAAGTCAGGAGGTTACTTCGATTTCGAAACTATACCCAAGCCGGCGATCGACGATCTGGGCGCGAAGGCAGTTTGGAAAATCGCGGGTGGACGAGCCGATCGAAGCTCGGCTGCAATCGCGGTCTTGTCCGATGGTCTTATGCCTACGGGCAATGACCAACCGAATCAAAACTTCTTTTTTGCGGCTGGTAGTGAAGGCGGCTTGATCGCTGTTGATCTTGGCGCGGTTCAGGATGTCTCGCAGGTCGTTACCTATTCGTGGCACTCCGATTCCCGCGCCCCGCAAGTCTACTCGCTGTATGCGGCTGTGGGTGATGAGCCTGAGTTTGCCATTCCGGATTCGACAAGTGCGTTAAGCGGGAGTAAAGCTTGGAAAAAGCTCGCTGATGTGGACACTCGCCCTGCAAAAGCGGCCCAGGGCAACAGCGCAGGTAACACATCACGCGGTGGACAACATGCGGCTAGAATTGCCGATCCTAAAGCCTCGCTAGGCAACTTCCGACACTTGCTGTTCGCGGTAAGTGCAACGGAGCGTGAGGATGCCTTTGGCAATACGTTCTTTAGCGAGATCGATATCGTTACTGATCCCGCAGCGCTCGATCGCATCGCGGCACCTGAACCGCGGACAATCGACTTTGCAACCGCTGACAATGCCTACAACTTTACGATCGACTTCACCCAAGCCCCTGAGCTGCGCGAGTGGACCGAAAAGGAACTGACGCCCATCATCCAGCAGTGGTATCCCAAAATCGTCGAGATGTTTCCAAGCGAAGGCTTTCAAGCCATTAAGCATGTGCGTTTTCGATACTTGCGAGACACTGAAATGCGTGGCATACCCGCGTACGCTTCGGGAGATACGATCTCCATGAATGCGGATTGGTTTCGCGGACAATTGGATCGGGAAGCTCGCGGCGCAGTTGTTCATGAGATGGTCCACATCGTGCAAGCCTACTCGGGACGAGGCCGCCGATCGCAGGGCTATCGCGCTCCACCAGGCTGGATCGTCGAAGGCATCCCTGACTACGTTCGTTGGTTTCTTTACGAGCCTCAAACCAAAGGTGCAATGCTCAGCAAGAAAGCTCTCGCCAATGCTAAGCATGATGCCAGTTACCGCACCTCTGCCAACTTCATTGATTGGGTCATCCGCAATCATTCGACCGACGGCACTCTCGTTCAGCAGCTCAACGCGGCCGCTCGCCAGGGCAAGTATTCGTCAGACCTTTGGCAGAAGTTAACAGGCAAGTCCGAAGAGGAACTTGCAGAGGCGTGGCGATCGCAGTAGCCACAACAACCAGCACTAATCGCGTAATGCCTTTAGGATGTTGTCGAGCTGTAGCTTCATTTCGGCAAGTTTGGCTTGAGAATCGGCAAGCTCTTTACGCAGCTTGGCAACTTCAGCTTCCAATGCTAATTCGCGTTCGGTAGGCTGAACAGAAGCAGTTGGATTTGAATTTGGATTGTTAGGAGTTGCGTTCGGATCGATCGTGCCTAACGCTGGATTGGTTGGAATTGGCGGCGGAGTCTTTGGCCCAGTTAGCATCAGCGGTGCATTGGGATTGGCAGTCGTGTTACCGGCGGTGTTGCCTCCAGCATTAACGCCACCAGCAATATTGGGTCTGCCGGTTGGGTCAACAGCGGGGCCAGGTCGAGCTGGTCCCAAGCCCGTCGAATTTCTAGGGAAGGCTGGCGGCTTTTGACTTGGTGGTTGTGAAGCCAAGAATTGCGGATCACCTACAAGCACCACATTGACAGACTGCCGAGTATTGCCGCGATAGAAAACGATTTGAGCCCGATCGCCCGGTTTGGCCGACTCGACCCAACGCTGCACTTCCGCGGCTGACTCGACTGCGCGTCCACCGATCTCGGTGATGGCATCGCCCGGTCGAATGCCGCCCTGATAGGCTGGCGAGCCATTGACGACTTGCGTCACTGCAGCACCTTGATAGGCGGCAATGCCGAATTGATCACGGAACACATTGCTCAAGTCATGGGCCGTCACTCCCAGCCAAGCTGGGATACTAGCCTTGGTCGGAGGCTTGGTTTGAATTTGGTCAGCAAGCTCGGCGTTCATCAGTACTGCAATTAACGCAGCATTGCGGCCTTCACGATTCACAAGAAAATTGACAGATTGACCTGGACGAGTCTTTGCAAGCTGCTCGACCATGTCATCCATCTTTCCAATGGCGAATCCGTTGATTCCCAAGATACGATCGTCAATTCGGAAGCCGGCTTTCCAAGCAGGCGAGTCTTTGGTGACGGAGGTGACCAAGACACCAATGCCCTCGGCAGCCTGTTCAGCTTCTAATCCTAGGTAGATTCGCTCGCTAGCTGGAGCGTCATCAGGTGCGCCCTGCGCCGGAACCGCTGGAGCTGCCGCTTGGGTTGGGGCGGTTGGGGCTGGGGTTGGATTGGCGGGCCTTGGAACCGAGGGGCGAGCCGGAGGAGGCAGCTCGTCTTGGGGCTGTGTTTGCGTTTGAGGCAGGTTCAATAAATTGGCCAAGGACTCCGAGACTTGCCCTTGGGCGGTGTTGCAATTCAGACAGCAGTTCAGCCATAGAGCCGCTCCGAAAGCTGCCCCGACCGGCAGAATCGAAACGAATCGCCGAAGCGAGCCAATGGTGGTCGGCTGTTGATCTGCAAGTTGTGGCCGTAGTAGGGCTCGGGGGCTCATCCGTCTATACTCCAGGGATCTGGGTGTGCTACATTGCTGACCGTCGCAACTTTGGTGCGCTTGTCGCATTCGAATAACCTCTAGTTTAGTGAAATTGTTGCTTCGATACAGAATTACATCCAAGTTTTCTAGCTCTTTAGCCTCTAGATTTGATTGACAGTTGGTAAGTTGGGCAGCCTAGCGATTCAAACAGTTCCAGCTTCGAACCTTATTGAGTTCTTAAACTGGATTCATGCCGGAACAACTCAAGCCGAGGTCGACGCGATCCTCAGCGAGTACGGTTCGCGTCAGCGCTTGGGATGGATGCCAGCGCCCGTTGAGGTCCGTAGCAACGATCAAACAGTGGCTGGAGTCTATTTCACGGCGTTGCCGGGGGACCTGGCTATGCTGGGAGCCGTTCGAGCGATGGACGGCACCGAGACGCTTGCCGCACAGCTTATCGCCGCGCAAGTGCAAGAGTTCCGCCGACGCTCTCCACAGTGTCATATCCAAGCGGCGATCGATCATAGCGATTTTCGTACGCAAGACCTCTTAAAGCTTGCTGGATTCGAACAATTGACCGAAGTCCAGCAGCGTTGGTTGAGTATCGAGAATCGACAGTTCCTTAGCGGTGGCGTCCCTGGCGGTGAAGTTCTCGGCGGTGGCGTCCCTGGCGGTGAAGTTCTCGGCGGTCAGAATTTCGGCGGTGAAAATCTTGGCGTTCAGAACTTCGGCCGTGAAAATCTCGGCGATGAAAACTCGGCAACGACGGGCAGGCCAGCCGTTGAATGGCGAGCCGCCAGCGAGTTGAGCAGGAGTCGATTCGAGCGACTGCTGGGCGAAACATTCGATGGTACGCTGGACTGTCCTGAACTCAACGGAGTCCGTAAGCACTCGCAGGTCTTGGAGTCGTTCTTGATCGGCAAGCCATTCCGCACGGGTTCATCGAACTGGAAAACAGTTTGGTTGAACGGGCAGTTGGCCGGATGCTTGTTATTGACCGCGCACAATCGCGAGCTGGTTGAACTGGCCTACATGGGACTCGTTCCCGCTGCGCGTGGCAAGCGACTGGGAGGCCACTTGATCGAAATGGCCAAGCGACAATCGCTGCAATGGGGCGCATCGATGTTAGTCGTCGCGGTAGACTCAAGAAACACGCCTGCATTGCAACTCTATCAACGCAGCGGCTTTCAATTCCATCGACGGCTGCAAGTCTTTTGGTATCGTTGAGCGTTTTTCAGAACTTGAGTGATGCGCGGAGATAGCTTCATCATGAGCATCGAAAAATTAGACTGTCGCCACGAAGAGATGGCCTTCCCATCGGGCAAAGCGATGGGCTGCAGCTATCGTTGGCCCGGCGGACAGTATTGTGTCATTCACACGGATCGCGGCATACTCGGCTGTGGCATCTACGACTGCGAGATCGCTACCAAGTTCGGCATGGCTTTAGCGATCTGTCGTGGGACTCCTCAACACCCGCTTTGCCAACCTGAAGACCTGTTGGAGGCTAAAGTCGCTGAGGTCAGCGCTCCAGCCGCACAGCTTGGCATTCAGATCGGCATGCTCGGTCGCGAGGCGCTCGAGCTTCTGATGAGCTCATCAACCACGTAAGTTCGGATTGCTGCGCAAACGTAGCCTAACCAGCAGATCGTTCAGCGCTGCTCGCGATGAAGGCAACTCGGGCAATTGAGACCGCTGGTAGGAATCCTCAAGCTGCTTCAGCAGTCTTTCATACTCATGACGATAGAATTCAATGTCGGCAGCCTGAAGCTCGCCTTTCTCTGCACCGGTTTGCTTGATCTCGATTAAATTGTCAAGATAACTAAGCTTGGCCGATTGGTTGAGCAGGCACAAGTTTGCTTGAACCTCTCCAGTCTGCATCAGGTGAATGCCTGTTAGCAGAACGCGAAACGTATACAGCAACGGCTTCACTCGCGGAGGCGATTCCTTCTCGAATAACTTCCATTGCGTGGTCGCAAATCCCATGTAGTGATGTGCATGATGTCGAGTGATACAACCTTCTGCGATCGACTTAAGCTCTTCATGCTCGGGTGTTGTATAGACGACTAGCGGCGAGAGCAATTGCTCCAGGACATAGCCATTGCGCCTCAGCATCAATCGAAAGAATTTGCCCGCATCGTGTGTGACCAAGTCAATCTCGAGCCCGTCGTAGATGCCCTCCTTCTGCTCAGTTTGCTGTCCGATGTCCAAGCCGATTACTGTCGTCAGCGGTAATAAGTGCACGCCGCGAAGATCAAAGTCGGAATCGGGAGATGGAAACCCATACAAATGCGCGCCGCTAATGGTGGCGAAAACCAATGGGTAGGGATGCGACCTCACATGGGCCATCATCTTTTCGTAATCAATCACAGTATTCTCTCGATGTTTGTTAATCTTCTGTTTCAGGTCACCCAAGGTATCACGAAGCCGCCTCAGCCGACAATCTGACTGCCTCCAAAGATCAATTGGCGACTAGAAGGTTCAGTCTTGGGAAGTTATTGTCCTCGGTTCGCCGACTATTCGATGGGCAGGTAGACGCTGCGAGGCTGCTGGAAGCTCTTCGGAGTGATTGGAACTCACATTTTCCAGGTGTTGTTTCTCCCAAGTCTCTTTTGTGTCGGCCGCTGGTTATGATGTTGGTACCACGCCCCTCTTCTTTTCCAGTAGCCTAATGGGTCACGAAAAACATGAAATCGAGAATCGCAAAAATTGGTTTGAGTCTTGGTGTGTTCTTGGGATTCGTATCATCTGCACTGTCGCAGCCACCTGAAGTTTTAACCGTCCAAGGCAATCTTCCAAGGTACAACTATCGAGACAATCAAGGCGCTCTAATTTGGTCGCTGCCAGCGAATAACACACTTTGGAAACTGGACGGCCCCTTCAATGCTGGCGTGATTGTTTGTACCGCCGCGGCCGAAAGTGGAAGCATCACGCTCAACGAGGGCGGAGTGAGTATTCGAGGCAGTGGATTTCCAGCCGCCAAATTGCATGTCGGCACGCTTGGATCGCCAACAGAGCCTGGGGAGGTTCGCATTGACCCAGGTAATGTGAATGCATCGGCAACCATTCACGCAGTCAACGCCGACTTGTCGACGCTGATGATCCTTGAATCACAAGGCGTCGGTGATAATGCGTCGATGAGACTGAAGTCCAAAACTGCAACCTTCTCGCACACAGTTGCCAACAACTTTACCATTCGTGACAACAACAACTCGGTGAATAGTTTTGTCATTATTCCGAGTGACAGGAATAACAATGCGTTAGTGATCCGGAATGGTCGAATTGGCTTGGGCACCACTAATCCGCTTAACCCGCTTGAACTAGCCAACGGTGCGAAGTGTACTTTGGGTGGTGTTTGGACCAACGCCAGTAGTCGCGAACTCAAAAAAGACATCGAAGCCCTCCCGTTGAATCAAGCCAAAGAAGCTCTGGCGGGATTACAACCCGTCACCTATCGTTACAATGCTGATCCAGAAGAGAAGCAAGTTGGTTTCATCGCTGAAGATGTTCCCGAGTTAGTTGCGACGAACACCCGTAAAGAGCTCTCTCCGATGGATGTGGTGGCAGTCCTAACCAAAGTTGTTCAGGACCAGCAAACGCAATTAGACGCACAGGCCGAACAGATTAAGCAGCAGGCAAAAATGCTTGAGCAGACTCAGGCTATGCTCAAGCAATTGTCTGAACAGGTGAAGTAGGCCACGAGCTTAGCCCGTAGTTTGCAATTAATACGTGCCGGGCAAAAGTTGAATCAAACGAAGTGAGTACACCATGCAATGGACGCAGACCTATGATCCGGTAGGAGGTGTACTGCTTTCGGCGCTCGTCGCCAGTTTGCCAATTGTGCTTTTGCTATTCTTGCTCGCCTTTGCACATATGCGAGCTCACTGGGCCGCGTTGATCGGGTTGCTCTCCGCGTTGCTGGTCGCAGTCTTCGTTTTTCAAATGCCAGTCACGTTGGCCTTGGCTTCTGCGGGTTACGGTGCAGCGTTTGGATTGTTGCCGATTGGCTGGATCGTGGTCACCGCGATCTTCATTTACGAGATCAGCGTTTATACCGGTCAGTTCGATGTGCTTCGAAGAACGATTGCTGGACTGTCAGACGATAAGCGAATCCAAGCTTTGTTGATTGCATTTTGTTTCGGCGCGTTTATCGAAGGGGCGGCTGGCTTTGGAACGCCGGTCGCAATCTCGGCAGCCATGATGATTGGGCTGGGCTTTCGGCCTTTGCAAGCTGCTTGCTTATCGCTGATTGGTAACACGGCGCCGGTGGCTTATGGTGCATTGGGCACGCCGCTAATCACATTGGAGAAGGTTACGGGCTTGCCCTTAGACTTGCTGAGTCAAATGGTGGGGCGACAATTGCCGTTGTTCAGTCTGCTTGTCCCCTTCTGGCTGATTTGGGCCATGGTTGGATTCAGAAAGATGTTGCAAGTTTGGCCCGCTTGCTTAACCGCCGGAGCCAGCTTTGGATTGGTGCAGTTTGCAGTCAGCAACTTTCATGGTCCATGGTTAGTCGATGTCGCCGGAGCAGCCGTGTCCATCTTGGCTCTCGTCGTTCTTCTCTACTTCTGGAAGCCAGCGAAGGACACCAGCGATGCCAACGAAGCTTCGCAAGAACGCGAGATGAAAGATACACGACCGACGCGCATCGAATCGATGAAATCCTTGCTGCCTTGGATTGTGTTGTCTTTGTTTGTGTTTGTTTGGGGTTTGCCAGCCGTGAAAGCCGCGTTATCACGGACATCAATGACTGTGGAAGTTCCATTGCTGCACAATGCAGTGATTCGCGATCAACCCGTAGTCAACGCGCCGAAGGCCGAAGAGGCGAAGTTCAAGTTAGATTGGTTGGCCGCAACGGGAACAGCTTTGCTCTTGGCCGGATTGACTTCGGGCAAGTTGATTGGTCTAAGCTTTGTTGATCTGGCCAAAATCTTCTTTCGAACTGTCCGACGCACAGCAATTTCTCTTGTCACCATCATGGCGATGTTGGCGTTGGGCTTCACGACGAAGTTCAGCGGCTTGGACGCGACGATGGGACTTGCTATGGCCAGCACAGGCTGGCTATTTCCGTTCTTCTCACCGATGCTCGGCTGGCTTGGCGTCGCACTTACCGGAAGCGATACGTCGTCCAATGTACTCTTCGGCAACTTGCAGCAGATTACCGCCGAGCGATTGGGGATCTCGCCTGTTCTAGCCGCGGCGTCGAACAGCTCGGGCGGCGTCATGGGTAAGATGATCGACGCTCAATCGATCGTCGTTGCCAGCGTGGCGACAGGCGAAGAGGGACATGAAGGAACAATCTTACGCTACGTGTTTTTCCATAGCCTCGCCTTGGCTGTCCTCGTCGGATTATTGGTCTTAGCTCAAGCCTACCTTGTCCCAGGCATGGTTCCAGCGATCCCATCAGAATGATTGTTGGGCCGTCGGGGTATCGCTCCTGAACTTTGAGTCTCGTAGCTGATCCCGTCAGGGTTCAGTCCGGCGCTATGAGTCTCGTAGCTGATCCCGCCAGGGTTCAGTCCGGCGCTCCGAGATCGGTCTTCCGAGCTTGCGGCGAACGCATGCGTCGTTTAGGCTAGCGGCTCAACCCGATGGTTTGACTCGCCTTGAACTCTCATCCCTTCGCACTAATCATCCCTCCTGTTAAGTTACCGCTATGTCACGATATCGCATTATCCTAGTCGCCCTGATCTGTTCGTTAGTCGCCTGCAGTCTCGCAATGCCGTCGAGTTTCGCGGATGATCCCGAAGTACTCAAAGATGCGCCAGGTCGATGGAGCAAAGATCAAGCTAACGCTTGGTATGCCAAACAACCCTGGCTGGTCGGCGCGAACTATTTGCCGAGTAACGCCATCAACCAACTGGAGATGTTTCAGGCTGATACCTTTTCTCCTGATGTTATCGATCGCGAGCTGGGATTTGCGAAGCGACTGGGCTTCAACAGCCTTCGCGTCTTCCTTCACGATCTGCTTTGGCAACAAGATCGCGAAGGCTTCATCAAGCGATGTGATCAGTTCTTAACGATTGCCGACAAGCATGGCATCAAAATCATGTTCGTGCTTTTCGATAGCTGCTGGCACCCCATTCCCAAGCTTGGCAAACAACCCGAACCGTTACCACATACGCACAATTCGGGTTGGGTCCAAAGCCCAGGAATTGAAGTCTTGAAGAATCCAGCCGCCTATCCTCACTTGAAGGAGTATGTCACGGGCATTGTCAGTCGCTTTGCCAACGACCAGCGCGTTGTGGTTTGGGACGTCTGGAATGAACCCGACAATTTCGATGGCGGAGCCGCTCAGCGAAAAGGCTTAGAGCCGAAGAACAAACCTGAACTAGTGAACCAGTTGCTTCCACAAGCCTTCGAATGGGCGCGAGCGGCCAAGCCTTCGCAGCCTTTAACCTCCGGTGTTTGGCTGGACTCCGAGAACATCGTCAAGTTGGACAACTGCAAACGAATTCAACAGTCACACAGCGATGTCATCAGCTTTCATTGTTACGGCGATCCTGCGTCGCTCGAGCGTTGCATGAAGAATTTGGCTCACTACGGCAGACCACTACTATGCACCGAATACATGGCGCGACCCAACGGCAGTTTTTTCGAACCGCATCTGGGCTTGATGAAGCAAACCAAAACCGCCGCCTACTGCTGGGGCTTTATCAACGGCAAATCTCAGACGATCTATCCATGGGACTCATGGACCAAGAAGTACGACGCTCCACCGCCAGTCTGGTTCCACGACATCCTTCAACCCGACGGCACCGCCTTTAAGCAAGCCGAGGTGGACTACATTCGCAAAGTGACAGAAGCGAAGTAGCTTAGCTAGATATCGAGTTCTTCTTTTCTATCCTAGCTTTTCGACCATCTATTCACCGCGAGAGCTGTTTCAGAATCGTTTTGTCGGTGATCTTATCGTCAGCGGCGAGCAAAAGCGCTTTGCTTAGGATAATGGAGAGTAAAGTGTCTCCTGCAAAAGGAAGTCGGATCGAGTCTGTTCTCGGCGAACCCCCTACAGCGGTAACAATGCACAGATATTGGTTGTTGTGGTCCATCATGATGTTGCCGCTGCCCAGGTGAATACGATACTTGTAGAGTTTGCCTTGTACGATTAGGACTCGATCTCCCAGTTCACATTGCGAAGCGATCTTAAGTCGCGGAATGATTTGCGCAAGGACCGCCCAACGCATCTTGCCGGATTCGGTTAAGTCTGCTTCAGCTTGGTCTC
>CAYWNG010000089.1:0-15896 GCA_964458685.1 uncultured Pirellulaceae bacterium | reverse complement strand
TTCGCTGTGAATGTCGAAAGCCTTAACGACCTTGCCTGACGTGAGAATGTTGTAAGCCATCTGTTGCTGTTGTCTAAAGTCGTTGACAGAGCTTGCCGCACTTTCGCCAACTCCAACCGACGCAAGTAGCTCTCGACGTTGATGGAAGCGATCTATCGAAACGCCATCGCGCATGTTCAATGCGTGCATCTTGAAGTCGGGCTGACTAGGGTCGCCGTGGATTTGCCAAGGATCATGCTTGGCTCCAAGAAAGCCCGCGTGCTGGCCGGGCCATGTCAGCGGACCTTCGATCAGATAATTCGGAAGCGAGACGCCGGTAGGAATTCCATCGCTGCGTGGTCGAACATGGTCGAGCGCTGCTGCTAAGTTTGGAAAGTCGCTGCGAGATTCTACGCGATCCAAATCAGAGCCACCGCGCGGCAGCGGTGTTGGTCGACCTGTCAGCGCGATATGAGTCGCCAAGAGGTGATTGTGTTCGCGGTGAGCCATGGTGCGAAGGATAGACCAGCGCCCCAGTTGCTGAGCTAACTTGGGCAGGTGTTCACAAACTGCTACGCCGGGAATCGCTGTTGAAATCGTACCAAACTCGCCGCGGACTTCCGCGGGCGCATCAGGCTTAGGGTCAAGCGTGTCGAGCTGGCTAGGTCCACCGCTGAGCATCACTAGCAAGACAGACTTTGCTTTGCCGAAACCATCTTCACTGCTATTGGCACTGGCAAGCGTAGCGGGGAGACCCCAACAACAAACGCTAGTTGTACCAAGCTTTAGAAAGCCGCGCCGGTCGATCGACATGTTTGGGGTCATGTTCTTACTCCGTGAGAGGTGAAGTTGTCTCCGGTGTGCCACCCTGGTTCGCCGCGTTGGACTTTCGCGATAGTGAGATCTTGAGCGATGCGTTTGGCGAAGCAGGGGCGGCTGAGGGAAAGTATAGTCGAATTCGGATGAGGAATGTTGAAGAATGGCTAATCCGGTAGCTCTGCCAGACGTTGACGCAAGCGGCGGAGGACGCGAGATTTGGACTGATAAACGCTAGCGACTGAGATGCCAAGCTGATTGGCGACATCGCTGGCTTTGATTTCATCGATGGTGGTCATCCAAAAGGCTCTCCATGTGCTACTTTCGAATTCCGACTCAACTTGCTGAAGCAGTTCCCGGACTAGCGGCGTCATCGCGGTTTCAGCGCAGATGGTCGAGTCAAGATTCTCGAGCACGCCTCGGTCCTCGGCGACATGGTGCAGTTGGACCAATGCTTCGGTGCCTCCTTGGCCAACTTGCCGGTGGTTTTGCATCCTGAAGTAGTCGCGGACTTTGTTGCGAGTGATCGTGGCTAGCCAGCTTCGAAAACTACCTTGCGATTTCTCACGTTCAAAGTTTGATATGCCACGAGCCACAGCGGCAAAGACTTCTTGCACCAAATCGGGAGCGTCAGCATTCTGAACTCCAGATGTTCGGCACCAGCGATAAACGATCGGTCCAAACGTGGTAACTAGGCGACTCCAACCAGCCGGGTCCATCCGCTGGACGCTTAGCAAGAACTGCGTGGATAGCGTTGGATGTTCTGGCGAGTGCTGGGGATGATTTTGCATGTTGGACTTGGAATCCTAAGTGGGAGACAGCCAATTCTAATCCAATTCGATTGCATGGTGGATGTGCTGGCGAGCTTCACAACCCGATGCGTTACGGCTTGTTGCTTTAATCCCATACCGCTGCGTTAGCCAGGGACTTCGGTTCATGTGCTGGAATTTGCTTGTCCAAAAGTTCTTCAAAAATGATGTCAGACTCCCGCGTTCATCCTAATGTACGCCGTCCACGTGACGCGAATCGTCCTCTATGATGTTAATTGGAGTTACCCGATGAAGACCGCAATCGAATGTCCGACCAGCCAGCAGATCAAAGCCCTCGCTCTTGGGCAACTGTCCAATGAAGACAGCGATACTCTCTTTCGACATATCTCCGAGTGCGATCAATGTCGCTGCGAGCTGGAAACCGTCGAGGATTGCGGTGACTCGCTGGTTGAAAGCCTGCGAGATCCCGCCGATTTCGTAGACTTCAGTGGTGAACCAGATTGCCGGATGGCAGTCGCCAAAGCTTTGGGGGCCTTGGCAATCTCGGAAAGCACTAGTGGTTCTACGCCAGTGAAAGATCTACCAAAGATTATAGGCGAGTATGAGATTGTCCGGCCGATCGGAAGCGGTGGAATGGGTAGTGTTTTTCTAGCTCGACACACAAAACTTGGCCGCCAAGTTGCTCTCAAGGTCTTAGCCAATCATCGCTTAGCCGACAAACGTAGAGTCGAGCGATTTGAAGTGGAAATGCGTGCCATTGGGCAATTAAGCCATCCGAATATCGTGACAGCCTATGACGCGCGCGAAGTGGATGGGACTGCAGTGTTGATTACCGAGTTCGTTGCGGGGCTTGATCTTGGACAATTGTTGCAACGCACGGGAGCGATAAAAATCGCAGACGCCTGTGAGATAGCCCGGCGAACTGCAGTGGCCTTGGCCTATACGAACTCACAAGGCTTTGTACATCGCGACATCAAGCCTTCGAACATCATTCTTAGTGACGATGGTGAAATCAAGCTCTTAGACCTTGGGTTAGCTCGACTGCAATCTGGCGAAAACGAAACTGCCGAACTCACCTACACCGGCCAAGCCATGGGGACCGCCGATTATGTCGCTCCCGAGCAAGTTACAGATTCCAAGTCCGTGGATATTCGCGCCGACATCTACTCTTTGGGGTGCACGCTGTTCAAACTGTTGACTGGTCGAGCACCGTTTGCTGACGAACAACATGTGACCACATTTGCGAAGATGACGGCACATGTTTCCGAGATGCCGCCGAGTCTTGCGGTGTGTCTACCTTCAGCGCCCAGCAGTTTGGTGCAACTGGTCGATTCGATGCTCGCCAAGAAGCCTTCAAGTCGCCCCGCGACTCCAGAAGAAGTCTCGGCGGCATTGTTGCCACACTGTAAAGGCTATGACCTTAAGCGACTGATCAACGACGCGCAGTTGTTGGAACCTCGCAAAGATTCAGTTTCCAAGACGAGCACGATTGCTAAGCCGAAGACTCAGCCATGGATGAAACGCACTGTCCCAAGCTATGTAGCTATCGCGGCGGGCTTTCTGGGGGTGATGCTGGGCGTTTGTCTCTCGATCATCATCGTCATAACCAATCCCGATGGGACAAAGACGATTCTTCAGCTAGCGGAAGGTAGCAAGATCGAAGTGCGCGAGGGTGCTGATAAGCTTCTCGGCAATAGTGCGAGCAGCAAATCAGGCCAAGATGCAATCGATGGTCAACTTTGGACGGATCTGATCACTCCACTCAGCTTTGGCATACTGGTCAATCGCGAATCCACGGGCCACACGCCAAGTGCTACGGAGGCTCAAATACTAGAAGCAACTCGACTATTGCGAGCCAGCGATGGTAGCAAACCGGTTCCAACGCCCGTGGGCACATGGTACATCGTTGCCAATAACGACATCGGTGCACCCATTAAAGAAATGAATGCAGGCAAGACATTCGTACTGGTGAGCGATGAACAATCGATACCGTGGACTAAGATCCGAGGCCGCATACTCGAAATCGAAATGGATGGTGGAGCTCTGAATTTGACCTTTGACAAAGAGTTAGGGAGCGCTGTTGCCAAGCTATCGAAACAGAACATTCGTAACCAACTAGCCATAATCGTGGGCAGCATTGTCAACTCGGCACCAGTCGTCAATACATCCATCGGTGAGAAGGTTTCCATCACAGGGATTTTCAATCCAAGTGTAGTGAGCAATTGGTTGCGAGTGGGAATGTCAAACAAGCTGCAATCCGACGAAGAGAAGCTCGCTCAATTGCAGATGAATCTCAGGGAGATAGGACTCGCATTCCAAAACTATCTATCGGCCTATGGGAAATTTCCGGGCACAGCGAATACTAACGATCCCCATGGATTGGCTGAAAGTGGTGAGACGGTTTATCCATTCAGTTGGCGCGTGGCAATCCTGCCGTTCTTGGGTTACCCAGAGCTCTTCAACCAGTATCGCTTCAATCAACCTTGGGATAGCGAGCACAACCTAAAGCTGCTGGACAAGATGCCGTCGTGCTATCGCAGTCCGTTTGCTGAGGCAGGCTTAGGCACAAGGGAAGACGGTGACACTCGATCACTCGGTATGACGAACATCGCTGGCTTCGCGAGCGAGAATAGTGCTCTAGGAACTGGAGGTGGTCTTGAGTCGAAGTCATTCACGAATGGGGTATCTAATACGCTTCTGGTCGTTGAGACAACCCGAGCGCTGCCTTGGACGAAACCTGTCGACATTGAAGGCGAACTAGATCCAACTCTCTTCTTTACCAACCATCCCTTCACCTATTTGACAGCCGATGGAGAGATGCACTCTTTGGGCGAGAGACCATCCAACGAAAAGCTCCGTGAAATGATCAGCCGCAACGGTGGCGAAAAATTCGAAGAAGAAGCGAAGGAAAAGAAGTAGCTCATCGTTGAGCCACATCGATTCGGTCGGATCTAATGGAATAGCGAGGCCTTCATAGCCAGGATTTAGACTCAGACGTCAATGGCTATGAATTGGCTTCGCTGTGTTGTTGCGACAGGTAGTTTTGTCCAGCGTCGGTGATGGTCCACTTGTCGGGCTTGGTTTGTTCCACTTTCTGCTCTGCAAAATTGATTGAGCGAAGCTTTTCCAAGCAGTCACCGGCAACTTCGTTGCTCAATTGTGTGCCAAAGGCGATTGCAGTAACCGACTCGGGGCCGTGATGGTGTAGCCAATGCAGCACCTGTCGGACTCGATGGTCTGATATCAGCGACTCGCGACGCCACAACAATTCGGTTGGCAACGACGAAGCAAGTTCATCCCTTGAGGCGCTGGACGAGAATTCCAGTTCACCTAGACGAAAGCAAATCGTGTCGATTCGAACTTTGGACTCCGGAGGCAAAATACACTTGCTCAGGATCTCCTTCAGCTCATCGGTCAGCGGAGTTCTACTGGAGCTCATATCAACGTTTCCCTGGTGAGGTAGTCGTAACTACTTCGAACAAAGAGGTATGGGAAGCGGCGTGGAATGAGTATATCCCGAAGAAACGGGACTCAACAAGTCCTTGACAGTTAAAAGCAAAGTAGATTTAAAGCGTAGCGGATCCCGCCAGGGCTCAGTTTTGCACGCTTTGGCTGCGTAGTAATCGACGATTCGAAGGTTGCCCAGATGCTTCCTTGATCATCTGTTACATCTGAACCGTGGCCGGTCCAGCGACTCTACGTTCAACGCTACTGCCAAGACGTCGGTGGGTTTCGTGCCTCACCCCACCCTACGCGACTCGGTCTGGTTCCGCGGTTGTGGATCTAGTTACTCCATGGCGCTGAGCTCTAGCCAGCGTTGCTCGGCTTCGCCAAGTTCCATTTCTACGGCTTTGAGTTCATTGTGCAGTCGGAGCGCTTCGGCAGGATCGGTGGCTTGCATCAAAAGCTCGTTGACTTCTTTGCGTTTTTGATCAAGACTCACGACGGTCTTTTGAATGGCCTTGAGCTCTTTCTTCAGCTTCTTCTCGTCCATGGGGGCTCGCTGAGCCGCAGAAGCACCGCCTGAAGAAGAACCAGCCGCACCGCCTTTGCTTGAGCTTGACCGCGTTGGGGATCTCTGTCGTTCGTCGTCGTCAATCTCTTTGTTGACGTAGTAGAGATAATCGTCGTAGCTTCCGTTGTAGTTTCTCGCTCCACCATCGCGCACTTCGATGATGTTGGTAGCGACTCGATGCATGAAGTGTCGGTCGTGGCTCGTAAAGATGACTGTGCCTTTGTACTCCAACAACGCCTCTGCCAGCGATTCGACAGTCTCCACATCCAAGTGGTTACCAGGTTCGTCCAACACGAGAATGTTGTAAGGGCCGAGCAAAAGACCCGCCATACACAGCCTCGCTCGCTCGCCTCCGGAAAGCACTTGGACCTTCTTCCGCACATGGTCGCCACGAAACAGTAGTGAACCAGCGACGGCAAGAATCGTCTGATTCGTCGTTCCCGTAATGGCTTTCGCTTCTAGGTAGTCCAGCACCGTCTGCTTGGGATCAAGACTGCTGTATACGTGCTGAGCGTAAACGCCAAGCTCGCAATGATGTCCCCAACGAACGGAACCTGCCTTGGGCTCGAGCGATCCGACTAGGGTTCGCAACAACGTTGTTTTGCCTTGACCGTTATCACCCACGATCGCGGCACGCTGTCCATGCTCAATCTCAATTGTGATGTCACTGGCGATCGTTCGTTCAGGATAGCCGATGGCCAAGTCCACCGTTCTAACCGCGGGCCCTTTACGCGGCGCGACGATCGGCGCACGGATGGAGGCTGTTGGCAGATCCGCTTCGATCTCAATCGTTTGCAGCTTGTCCAACATCCGACTCTTGGACTTCGCGCGACTGGCCGTACTTGCGCGAGCCCGGTTCTTGTCGATAAACTTCTGTAGAGCCTTCTGCTTAGTCTGTATCGCCGCGTTCTCGCGCATTTCGTGCTGCCGACGCTCTTCCTGGAATACCAAGAACTCTTCAATCTTCCCAGGAAACATCGTTAGCCGACCACGAGTCAAATCCAACGTGTGATCGCAGGTGGCTTGAAGGAATGCACGGTCGTGCGAAACAATCAACGCGGCGTTATTGAAGCCTCGCAAGAAGTGCTCTAGCAAAATCTGCGTGCGCAAATCCAAGAAGTTGGTAGGCTCGTCCAAGAGCAGAAGATTGGGTTCATGCAACAGGAGCGCGGCCAGCTTAACCCGCGTTTGCCAACCACCAGACAGCTCGGAAACTGGGCCATTGAGATACTTACCTTTGAGCTCGAATTGCCCGCCGACTTCGCCGCATTTCCAATCCGGCTGACCACTGTCGCGCATCAAGAAATCCAAGGCTGTCTCGCCAGGCAGGAACGGATCATGCTGGCGCAGATACCCAACCTTCAAGTTGGGATGTCGGATGACTTCGCCCTTTTCAAGTTCTTCTTCATTCAGAAGCACTCGCAGCAACGTCGACTTGCCAGCTCCGTTGCGACCAACGAAACCAACCTTGACGTTATCGGTGATCGTGGCTTCGGCATCGTCCAACAACATCTGCTCGCCGTAGCTTTTCTCTGCACCCTGAATCTGAATCAATACGCCCATGGATTGCCAACTATGTCCTGTTCAATTTGCAGACGAACGACTTTACGTCGAAAGTGAATACACTCAACCCGATTGTAATCATCAGTAAGAAAATACCGACTCTATCAAAAACAAAAATCCTCTCCGTGGGGAGAGGATTTTGAATTCGTCAATTTGAAGTACTTGGTCCAACGAATCGCATTACGACTCTAGCAGACCCTTGTAGTTTCGCATCAGCAAGTGATTGTCGATCTTCTGCACCAAGTCAAATGCAACGCTGACCGCAATCAAGAGGCCAGTACCACCGTAGAACGAAGCTACAGTGAAGTCCACGTCCATCTGAGTCTGCACCATCACAGGAATGATTGCGACAACTGCCAAGAACGCAGCACCCACGTAGGTGACTCGCAGCATTACCTTCTCCAGATAATCCGCAGTTCGCTTACCTGGCCGATAGCCGGGGATAAACGTGCCGTGGTCCTTCAAATTCTCCGACATTTCTTTCGGGTTGAAAGTAATCGAAGTCCAGAAGTAGCAGAAGAAGAAAATCAAAAGCACGTACATCACAAGGTAGGTCAGCGATGTTCCACTAGTGAAAGCATCACCGATACCATTGAAGATCTTTGCAACAGTATTTGGACTGTCTGGTTGATCGCTGGCAAACCAACCTGCCAAACCATTGAAGAGCATACCAGGCAAAAGTAACAGACTGCTGGCGAAAATGATTGGCATCACGCCTGCTTGATTCATACGCAGCGGCAGATACTGCTTTGTACCACCGTAAACGCGACGTCCGCGAACGTGCTTGGCACTTTGAGTTTGAATACGACGTTGTCCCATCGTGATGAAGACCACACAGAACACGACGGCGACGAAAAGTGCTGCAAGCACAAGTAACTTGTCTGGACCAATCTTTCCTGCTGAGCCGCTCAACTCTGTCGTCATGTTGCTACGCAGGTTGATCAACGCTTGAGGCATTGCCGCGACGATACCTGCCATGATTAGCAAGCTGATACCGTTGCCGATACCATACTCATCGATCTGCTCACCCAACCACATCAGAAACACAGTTCCGCAGGTCATGATCATGATTGCCGTAATCTGCCATCCAAAGGACAGGCTCCCCGTACTTGGATCGATGAACTCTTTAGCGATTGCGTTAGGGTCCGGCATGATCATGTACTTTAGGTACAGGAAGCTTTGCAAGAGGCAAAGGAATACCGTCAAGTAGCGAGTCAACTCGTTGATCCGTCGTTGTCCGGCTTGCCCTTCCTTGCGGAGCGCCATAATTGGCGGCCAGACGGTACCCAGCAATTGGAACACAATCGAGGCGGAGATATAGGGCATGATGCCCAGGCCGAAAATTGTGGTTTGACGCAAGTCGGTGGCAGCAAAAACAGACACCTTGGCGAGAATCTCGCTCAGACTTCCGCCAGGGCTAACCGGGTTCACCATCGGCAGTCGGATTTGGTAACCAACTCGGTAAACTGCCAGCAACCCAAGTGTTAGCAGAATCTTTTGCCGCAACTCTGGAATCGAGAAAACGGTCTTCAGCTTATCCCACATGGTTCTCTTTCCTAGTAGCTACGACCCTTACCGACGGCTTGGCTCTCCGAGACAAGCCGTTATCTTTTGATTGGTCAAGAGTCGCCGACCCTTGAACCAGAGAGCGGAAACATCTTACCTCCAAGATTCCTAGGACGACAGACGGCTTCTCGCATCCCTTTTGCGGATCGACGGAAACTTAGTTCTTGCCCTTTGCTTGACGCAACTGAGCAACGCGCTCCTTAGGAGTGCGTCGAACCTTCAGCTTGATCACTGTTCCGCCAGCCGCCTTGATCTTCTCTTCAGCTTGAGCGCTAAACGCATGAGCCGAAACCTTCAAAGCCTTATCGATCTCGCCATCGCCAAGGATCTTGATCTGATCAAAACGCTTCTTGACAATGCCCTTGGCTTCCAAGGAGTCTGGAGTGACTTCTTCACCAGCAGCGTAGATCTGAGCCAAGTCGCCGACGTTCACGGCAACAACATCGTCAGCGTAGCTGTTGATGAAGCCGCGTTTTGGAATCCGGCGCATCATTGGCAGGTCTTCACCCACCATACCTGGATGGCGAGAATAACCGCTGCGAGACTTGTGACCGTCTTGACCACGTCCGCACAACTTACCTTGTCCCGCACCTTTACCGCGACCTACGCGGAGTTTTTTGCGGTGCTTGGTGATACCTTCGTTAACTTGATCGATTCTCATTACAGACTCACTCCACGCAACAGCTCGATATCTTGTCGAGTGCGCAACTGCTGCAGCGCTTTAAAGGTGGCTTTCACCAAAACGGATGGATTATTTGAGCGGAAGCTCTTCGTCAAAATGTCTTTGATACCGGCAGCTTCGCAAACGGCACGCACGGCAGGACCAGCGATGATACCGGTACCGGGGCTAGCAGGCAGCAGAATGACTTTCGCGGCACCGTAGGTTCCGATCACACGGTGAGGAATTGTTCCATCAACGATCGGGATCTGGATCATTTCGCGGTTAGCTTGCTTCTGCGCCTTTTGAACGCTCGGTGGGACTTCGTTGGCCTTGCCGTATCCGAAGCCAACCTTGCCACGACCGTCACCGACGACGACCAGAGCCGCAAAGCTGAAGCGACGACCGCCCTTAACTACCGCCGCGCAACGCTTGATTTTCAGCACGCGCTCGATAGAGCCATCACCACTGGGTTCAATAATGTTAGCCACGTTTTTCGGTTCTCCCGATCACTTAGAACTTGTACTAAAGTTGTTCTCTAAATTTGCAATCCAGCTTCACGAGCAGCGTCAGCGAATGCTGCAACACGCCCGTGATACTTTGAACTGCCGCGGTCCAAGCAAGCTTGGCTGACACCGGCTGCCTTGGCCTTTTCGCCAATCAGTTTGCCGATCGCAGCAGCCGCTTCACAGTTGCCACCGTACTTGCCAAAATCTTTTGCCGTGGTCGAAGCTGAAAACAGCGTTCGGCCAGCCTCATCGTCAATCACCTGTACCGAAAAATGCTTCAAAGTTCGGTTCACGCACAGGCGTGGGCAAGCCGCAGTACCGCGAATCTTCTTGCGGACGCGAAATTGACGGCGTTCACGCTGCTTGTTAATGATCTTTTTGAGTTTCACGACTTCTACCCTGCCAAAAACAAATTATGTCTATGCCGCTGTGTATGCCAACCAGTACTAAGTAGCCGACTTACCAGCCTTGATCTTCACTTGTTCACCTTGGTATCGAATTCCCTTGCCCTTGTAAGGCTCAGGCTTTCGCAAGGAGCGAACTTCGGCCGCGAATTGGCCGACCTTCTGCTTATCACAACCTTGAACTACGACGTGCGTTTGATCTGGACAGGTCACAGTTAAGCCAGCAGGAATTTCCTTCTTCAGCTCGTTGGCGAAACCGACTCGCAGTTGCAGTATCTTGCCTTGAATCGCACAAAGGTAACCAACTCCGACGACCTCCAGACGCTTCTCGTAGCCCGTCTTCACTCCAATAATCATATTGGCGATTGTTGCACGAGTTGTACCATGAAGTTCTCGAGCGGTTCTGTTGGTGGTGTCGCTGGAAACCACAACTTCCCCGTTTTCAACAACCACGTTGACTTCCGGACGGTGAGCAAACGTAAGCGTGCCCTTCGGTCCTACAACCGAAACCACATTGTCAGCAACGCTGACGTTCACGCCTTCAGCGATTGCAACAGGCTTTTTACCGATACGCGACATGATTCAACCGATCAATCTCTTTGAAATACCAATTCCATCCGTCTAGTTTGCTACTGCCACAGGAGACAACAGTCTCCTAGCAGATTTCGCACAGAACCTCGCCGCCCAACTTTTGCTGACGAGCTTCACGATCGCTGACCAGCCCCTTGCTCGTGCTGAGAATCGAAATTCCCAAGCCGTTCAAGACCGGACGTAGATCGGTACACTTGCTGTACACGCGTCGACCTGGCTTGCTGACTCGCTTGATCGACTGGATCACGCGTTCGCCATTAGGACCGTACTTGAGCTCAATACGCAGTTGCTTGACTGGCGTACCTTCGATCTCTTGGTAATCCCAAATATAGCCTTCACGCTTCAGTACTTCAGCTAGTCCAAGCTTGACGCGAGACGTCGGGATGTCAACATGTGGTCGTTCCACACGGACAGCATTGCGAATTCGTGTAAGCATGTCAGCGATAGGGTCAGTCATCATCGCGGTCTGTATCCCTCTACAAAACTTTCATTTGCCACTGGGCACCAAGGAGAATTAGGTTGCGGGCCTAGCTCTCCAATATTGTTTCTTCTAACGGTCAGGCTCCACAACACGAAGCCGATCTACATTTACCAACTTGCTTTTCGAACACCTGGGATCAAACCCTGGTCAGCCAACTTTCGAAAACAGATTCGACAAATTCCAAACTTGCGGTAAACCGCCCGAGGACGTCCACACAGCTTGCATCGATTTTCTCTTCGTACCGAAAACTTCGGTGTTCGGTTGGCTTTTGCTATTTTGCTTTTGCTTGCCACGGGTAAGTTTCGCGTTAGTTATGGAACCAAAAACTCATTCGTTATTTCTTGGGCTCGGCACCGCGCCGCAGCTCCGTTCATCCGACCAAGTGGATCTGAGATCCTACTAGGCGGTCTTGCTCTTTTCCTTGGGAGCCTTAAATGGCATTCCAAACGCCGTCAGCAACGCCAATCCATGTTCATCTGTCACGGCAGTAGTTGTGATGGTGATGTTCATACCTTGAGGCTTGGTGTACTTGTCCGGATTCAGCTCTGGAAACACCATTTGCTCAGTCAAGCTCAATGCGTAGTTTCCGTTGCCGTCAAAAGCGGTTCGGCTAATGCCGCGGAAGTCGCGAACTCGAGGCAACACGATGTTGACCAAGCGGTCTAGGAATTCGTACATGCGTTGACGTCGCAGCGTGACCTTGCAACCAATGCCCACGCCTTCGCGAAGCTTGAATCCAGCCACGGACTTGCGAGCCTTGGTGATTACCGGCTTCTGGCCAGCAATGTCGGTCATCGCATCGTAAGCCATGTCCAAATTCTTCTTGTCAGCCACAGCCGAACCAACACCCATATTGATCACGATCTTGGTGATTCGTGGAATCGCATTGGGATTCTTAATGCCAAGTTCTTCAGCCAACTGCTTACGAATCTCGGTCTCGTATCTCTCTTGCAAACGGGGAGCCATCTTTTCGGCGTCCTATCTCAACAGTTTTTGTATTCAGGAATCAATCACAAACCAATTCAACCGAACTACGCCTTCTTCGCGTAGGTAGCCTTCGCAGGAGCAATTACGCCGAGCGAAGCACCACTCTTTTTCGCAAATCGTTCCTTGCTTCCATCAGCCAGGAATCGGACGCCAAGCCGAGTGCGTTGTCCAGTCTTGGGGTCCACGAACATTACGTTGCTGGCGTCGATTGGCATCTCTTTGCTCAATCGTCCACCTTGTGGATTCTTCTGGCTGCGACGAACGTGCTTGAGCACCTTGTTGATGCCCTCAACGACAACCTTGCCATCAACGCGATCGATCTTCAAGACCTTACCACGCTTGCCTTTGTCCACGCCTCGAATTACCACGACCTCATCGTTTTCACGGATCAGCATAATTGCACCTAGCTCTGTAACCTTCTTGACTGCACTCTTAAACGTGAAACCGACCTAGACCACTTCGCTAGCCAAGCTAACGATCTTCATGAACTTGCGATCGCGCAATTCGCGAGCCACCGCACCGAAAATACGAGTCCCGCGAGGGTTGGCGTCTTTGTCGATCAACACTACCGCGTTGGCATCGAAGCGAATGTAGCTGCCATCGGTTCGGCGAGTTGGCTGCTTGCAGCGAACCACTACGGCTCGAACAACAGCCTTCTTCTTAACTTCGCTACCGGCGGTAACGGACTTCACCGAGCAGATGATCACATCGCCCAACCCAGCGTAACGTCGACGTGTGCCACCAAGTACCTTGATGCACATTACCTCTTTCGCGCCACTGTTGTCGGCAACGGCTAGTCGTGTTTCTTGCTGAATCATTTCTCAATCAATCAATAAAAAGTTGTAACTCGATACCCAACTGACCAGGAACAGCAAACCTACTCGCTACCGGCCAATTTCTCGATCGTAGCACTCTCTTCTGTCGTACTGGTGCGTCGCGCTCGCAATGCACTCACATCAACTTCCTTATTCTTCTCAACAACTCGAACCAGCTTCCAACGCTTCAGTCGGCTAAGCGGTCGGCATTCCACGATCTCAACCATATCACCCATGGCCGACTCGTTGTTTTCGTCGTGCACGTGGCAAACCGTACGGCGGCGAATGATCTTGCCATACTTGGGGTGCTTGACCAAACGGTCGATTTCAACGCGACGTGTCTTGGAACACTTATCGCCGGCAACGATTCCTACAACTACTGTGGCTGACATGGTATCTTGGTTAAATAAGGTGAAACTGTCTTATATCTACTTTTGCTTCGATCGCTGAGTCTGCAGTGTGCGGACTCGGGCGATCAATCGACGGTTACGTCGCTTTTCCGAGGTCGACTCGACCTTCTCGGTTTGCGACTTAACTCGTAGGTGGAACAGTTGAGTCGCAGCGTCTTTCGCTGTCAGCTCAAGCTGTTCGTCACTCATCTCGCGTAGTTCGCTAATCTTCATTGCAATACATCCTCAACTATGCAGGGCGACGGCGAACCAGTCGCACAGGGATTGGCATCTTGGCGGCCAAACGGGCGAAGCAAATCTTTGCTTGCTGCTCCGTAACACCACCCAATTCATAAAGTACGGTACCTGGCCTAACCACGCACACCCAGTGTTCGGGCTCGCCCTTACCTTTACCCATCCGGGTTTCCAAAGGCTTGGACGAAATCGGCTTGTCTGGGAATACGCGAATGTACAACCGACCTTCACCACGGACATATTGCTGTGCAGCAATACGACCAGCTTCGATCGTTCGGGCCTTGATCCAACCACCCATCGTTGCTTGCAAACCAAAGTCGCCAAAAACAACTTTGTTGCCGCGGGTAGCATTACCTTTTATGCGCCCTCTTTGACTTTTTCGATGCATTACCCGCTTGGGCATCAGCGCCATCGGTCGAATCTCCCGCGTAAGAACCTTGATTTACCCACACTTGAACACCAAGATTTCCCTGAGGTGTGGAAGCCTCAGCAAATCCGTAATCAATCTTCGCCTGCAGCGTGCTGAGCGGCAGCGAACCGGCATTAGCCTTCTCGCATCGAGCCATTTCCGCACCGCCAAGACGACCGGAGAGTTGGACCTTAATGCCCTTGGCTCCCGCATCCATCGTTGTTTCCAAAGCTCGCTTCATCGTTCGTCGGAAGTTTGCTCGCTTCATCAATTGCTGAGCGATATCCTCGGCAACCAACTGAGCCTGCAATTCCGGACGAGCAATTTCTTCGATCTTCAAATTGACACGACGTCCGATCAACGACTGCAACTCTTCTTGCAGCTTCTCGACGTCTTGTCCCTTCTTACCAATGATCAGACCTGGTCGAGCGACAAACAGCATCACGCGAACTTCGTCACGCGTACGTTCGATCTCGATTCGGTCGATTCCTGCATTTCGATACTGAGTGCGAATCTTCGAGTCAGGATGGTTACGAACGAAATTTCGAACCTTCTGATCTTCGACTAGCAGCTCCGCGAATTCTCGCTTGGAAGCATACCAGCGACTCTTCCAGCCAACGACCACGCCGGTTCGAAAACCAACTGGATTGACCTTTTGTCCCATAAAACTCTCGCTTCTGTTGTAAAGCTACCTAAGCCTTGCCAATGAATCTTGTACTACTGCGCCGCGCCTTCAGCCAACTCATCCAACGTCTTGAGCACCACGGTGATGTGAGCTGTACGTCGAAGAATTCCGAAAGCCATACCACGTGCTCGCGGACGAATTCGCTTGAACGTTGGACCGCCATCAATTCGAGCGTCGACAACAACCAAGCTCTCTGGGTTGTGCGTGACGCCTTTGTTTTGATCAGGATCCTGAGCATTGCCGACCGCGCTTCGCAACACCTTTTCAAGCATGCGGGCACCACGGTGCGGCTGATACTTCAGCAAATCCAATGCTTCGTCAGCAAACTTTCCGCGAACTAGCTCAGCCAGCGGACGAACTTTCCGCGAACTGATCCGTGCGTATCGGTGTGTGGCTCGGAACGACATTTTCAATAACCCTGATTCAGCTATATGCCTTTGTGATTCAATCTGCTCAAGCTGCTTGAGCAACTAGCAACCGACAACTACTTCTTGCCACTCTTGGAGTGACCACGGAAAGTTCGCGTCGGAGCAAACTCACCCAACTTGTGTCCAACCATGTCTTCGGTCACGAACACGCGAATGTGCTGCTTGCCGTTGTGTACCATGAAGGTCCAACCAACGAACTCAGGCACAATGGTGCATCGACGGGCCCAAGTCGTGATTGGCTCACCACTCTTGCCAGCATCTCGCGCCTTGCCCCACTTTTCGTAAAGGCGAGGGTCAACAAATGGTCCCTTTTTGGTTGAACGTCCCATAGCTCTATTTCACTTCTGCTGCTGCTATAACTTCTACTATGTTGGCTTTGTCGACTACTTTGGTCTTACTTCAACTTCAATTGGCCGTAACGTACTGAACGTCGACGACGAATGATTGACGAATTGGATGGCTTACGACGGGCTCGAGTTGAACCGCCCTTAGTCGGCTTGCCTTGAGGAGTCACTGGATGGCGACCGCCCTTGGTTCGACCTTCACCACCACCGTGCGGGTGATCGATCGGGTTCA
>CAYWNG010000088.1:0-15939 GCA_964458685.1 uncultured Pirellulaceae bacterium | reverse complement strand
TGTGTATTTCCCCTTGGGCTTGGTTTAAACTGAAGCTCCCTCACCTTTGCTTATCCTCCTCCCTCCGAGAGTCATCATGACCCACCGCCACCGATCCGCATTCTCTACGACGAGCAAACTTCTCAGCCTCATCGTTCTTAGCACTATTGCTGCACTAACCAACATGGGCTGGTCCACTTCAGCCATCGCCGATGATCCGATGCGCACACTGGACTCGCATTGTCCCATGACGCCTCCACCGTCGATCGAAGCGTGGAAGGCACGCGCCGAGCAAGTGCGGTTACAGCTTCGCGTCGCCGTCGGACTCTTGCCGATGCCGCAGTTAGATCCCGTGGCTCCAAAAATCTACGGTCGCCGTGAGATGGATGGATATACCGTCGAAAGTTGCACGATGGAGTCCTTGCCAGGCTTGATGGTGACAGGGACGCTTTATCGTCCCAGCAACATTCCTGCAGGAAAAAACATTCCAGGCATTCTTTGTCCGCACGGTCACTGGGCCAATGGTCGATTCTACGAAGCCAACGATGTAGTTCAGCAGTTAGCCTCGGGAGCCGAACGATTTGAATCGGCCGCGATCAATCCCTTGCAAGCTCGCTGCGTTCAACTGGCGCGGATGGGTTGTACCGTCTACATGTACGACATGCTTGGCTACGCGGACAGTCAGCAGATCCCCAGCGCTCGATCACACGGCTTTGCCAATCAACCCATCGAAAGCGAAGTCAAGCCCGATGGATGGTTGCTGTTCAGTCCCTTAGCTGAAGCTCATCTGCAGTCGATCATGGGACTACAAACATTAGCATCGATGCGCAGTTTGGATATGTTGCTGACGCTTCCTGAAGTCGACCCCAATCGCATTGGAATCACGGGCGCGAGCGGCGGTGGGACTCAGTCCTTTATCGCTGCTGCGTTGGATCCTCGCATTAGCGTGGCCTTCCCTGCGGTGATGGTCAGCACGGGCATGCAAGGCGGTTGTGTGTGTGAAAACTGCCCGCTATTGCGAATTGGTACTGGCAACGTCGAGATGGCTGCATTGTTTGCTCCCAAGCCATTGGGATTGACTGCGGCTGACGACTGGACTCGCACCATGCCCACCGATGGTTATCCTCAGTTGCAAAAGATCTACGAAATGTATGGGGCTAAGGACAAAGTCAGTCTTTTTCCATCGCTGCATTTTGGACATAACTACAACCATGTCAGTCGCGTAGCCATGTACGGATGGATGAATGATCATTTTGGGCTGGGCTTTAAGAAGCCGATTCTCGAAGCCGACTTCCATCGCTTGACTCCCAAAGAGCAAACCGTCTTTGATGCCGATCATCCTAAGCCAGAGAGCGGCGAAGAGTTCGAACGCAAGCTGATGAAGCTCTGGTCGGACATCGTCGGAGCGCAGATGAAAGGCATGCTGCAAGGCGATAAGCCGCAGAATGCTCAACTCGCTAAGACGCTCAAAGATGGCTGGAAAGTTGTGTTGGGCTTGACCACCGGAACGGCTCGTCCGACTCAACCTGCTGCACTGACTGAAGGTGCTGGCGGACCAACAAGTATCTCTGTGCGAGTTGGCGATAAGGCGTGGAACTACCAACCGGTCGAAGGCGAACAACCGCTGGTACAGTACAAACGATTGGCCGCGGGCTACACCTACGGTTACAACCTGAGTCAATTTGCAAGGCAGTCGCAACAGCTCGCGCTGGCCATTGAACAACTGCAAAGTCAAAACCCTGATGCCAAGATTGAACTTTCAGGTAGCGGGGCCAGCGGCGCGATGGCCGCCGCGGCAGTCTTCATCGCCGAACAATCGGCTGCGGAAAATGGAAAGGCCGCTCCGAAGGTCGAGCTAAAGATTTCCGGAAGCGATTTCCGATTCGCAAATGTCAGGTCGATTCGCGACCCCAACATGTTGCCTGGTGCCGCTCGCTATTGGGACTTGCCTGGACTGGTAGCCTGTTTAACTCGTGCACCCGCAATCGCCGCTGGCGAACCAACCGCCGAGTACGACGCGATTGCGAAGCTACGCTAGACAGCTTCAGGCTTCGCGCACAAAAGTTGGCAGACCAAGAAATCGTTTAACGGCGTTTAAAGGCGTTAAACGATTCGCGGACGATGGTCAGTGCCCTCCCCCGGCTACTTGGTCGCCACGTCGTCTTCACCTAAGTGAGCTGGGTGAACATGGTACATCTTCGATTCAGTCGTTTGACGATTGGGAATAATCTCTGGAAGTAGAGACCCAACCAACATACCTACGACACTCGCCAACACCCCACCCAACGGCCCTGGGAACAGTTCCGACAAGCTTTCAACGAAGGTCAATGGAATCCACGCCGAGAAGCCGAATATGATACTCAGCAGAGCGCCTTGAGTTGTCGCTCGGCGCCAGTACAAGCCAAAGACTAGTGGCACAAAAGCTCCGACCAGCGTGACTTGATAAGCGGCTGAGACCATTTCATAGATCGAGGTGCCCTGCATTTGAATTGCGTAGGTCAACACCAATGCAGTGAAAACAAAGATCGAAACTCGCATGGCCGTCAGCATGTGCTTGTCATCCAATGTTGGCCAAAGGTGACGGAGAACGTTCTCCACGAAGCTGGTTGATGGTGCCAAGAGAGTCGCCGACGAGCACGATTTGATCGCAGAAACAAGCGCTCCAAAGAACAAGACTTGCGCGAAGAACGGCATGCGTTCGAGGATTAGCGTTGGTAGAACTTTCTGCGGATCTGACTCCAAGAGATGTGTAGACTCATCTGGCATGATGATCAAGCTGGCCACGACAATGAACATCGGAACGAAGGCGAATGCCAAGTAACACAAGCCTCCGATAACTGCACCGCTACGAGCCGTGGGGGCATCTTTAGCCGACATCACTCGTTGGAAAACGTCCTGCTGTGGAATGCTACCGAACATCATCGTAATAGCCGCTGCGATGAATAGCGTCCACTCATGGAAACCGCCTGATGGCAGGAACTTGAAGAGCTCTCGCTCTTTAGCCAAATTGATCACTTTGTCGGCACCGCCTGCAAGATCCGCAGAAAACCAAGCGATGTAACTAAGGCCAATCACCAAGACGATCATCTGAATAAAGTCGGTGTAGGCCACTGCCAACATTCCACCCATGATCACATAGATCAACACCAGCACTGTTCCAATGATCATGCCCAGCGGCAAACTGATTGCTCCTCCGGATAGTACTGTGAACACCAATCCCAAGGCGGTGATTTGGGCGGCAACCCAGCCTAGGTAGCTGAGGATGATTAGGATCGAGCACAGTATCTCGATCAGAACCCCGTAACGGTTACGATAGTAGTCACCGATGGTCAGCAGTTTCATGCGATAGAGCTTGGGTGCGAAGAACAGGCCCACCAAAACCAAACACATGGATGCACCGAAGGGGTCTTCAACAATTGCCCCCAAGCCGCCATCTTCTACGAACTTTGCAGGAATCCCCATCACCGTTTCGGCACCGAACCAGGTGGCAAAGCTGGTCGTGATCACCATGTAGAGCGGCAAGCGATGACCGGCGACCGCAAAGTCCGACGTATCCTTGATTCTTGAACCAGCCCACGCGCCAATGAGAAGTGTGCCGAGAAGATAAAGAATGACTAGAATAAGAAGAGCCAGATTCATTTTGGTTCCACGGTAATGAAGTATCTGCTGTTGCTTGCGGTGAAGGCCCGCAATTCCTAAGCCTTAAGATTGGACTGTTCTGTGTCCCTGCAATATCTGTACTGCAATATCTGCAACTGAAGCAAGACTCTGCAAATCGAAGGCTTGATCCAGCGGCACGGCCGAGCCGTCGTGAACTCAGAAAGCGCCGAGTGAACGAAAGCTTGCCCAGAGACGGCAACAATTTGACACAAACGCACCAATTTGCCCAGAGTGGATACGGGATGCTCTTTGCTCTCGCAAACAAAAAGCCGGTACAACTCGACGCCTTACCGCTTTGCGGAGAATAAAATCCCTTCTGGACGGATTTGTGCAATTTTCTCACTCGTCCGTGGGGACCAGTCGATGTGCGGCGGTTGTCTGCTGTACGCCAGAATCGCTAGCTGTAAATGCGTCCAAGCGAATCACATCCACAGTTTCTGCGCAGACAGTGATAAAGTGCTTTTTTGGCATAACCTCCTTAGCCAAGTACTCAAGCATTGATTCGGCCACATCCGAAGGAGCGATCACCTCAATTCTGACGCGAGGTGCGGGAACACTGCTGGAATCATGAATATCGCGTTTGCCCATACCATAACATTGGACGGCAGTGTATCCCGTCGCGCCTAAGTCGATCAAACGGCGTTCCAGTTCGTGCTCAATGTCTGGATCGACTACTATCGTAACGCGTCGGATACTCGCAAGCCCACGATGTCGTGTTGAAAGATGGTGAGTTGTTGCCGACAAATGCCCCTCAAGTCCCGTCACCCGTAGTTCGAGTTGCTGTTCTTGAAAGTCCTGTTCCATGGCATGCAATCGTTCCAGTACGTTGTGGTCAACGAGCTTGGTCTGTGACATATCTAACACAACATTCTTACCCTCCAGCAATCCAAAACTTTCGATCTGGCGTTTGAGCGGAATCCAGTTGCTAAAGATTGCCGAATCGCCAACCGAAATCTCGATTGTTTGACCATCGACCTCCCGTACCGCCAGAGTCGGCTTGAACATAGATCGCAGGGACACACCATGCGACATGTGAATGAAGAACTTCACTGCCACGCCAATGATGACCCCGATAAGTAGGTCCGTAGCCAAGACCATGACCATCGTTACAACAAAGACAACCAACTGCTCGCGGCCAATTCGATAGACGCTAATGAACTCATGAGGGTGCGCCAACCGAAAACCGGTGTACACCAACATGCCAGCCAACGCAGCAAGTGGAATCCGATGCAGTACCGTCGGAATCAACGCCACACAAGTCAATAGAAAAACACCGTGCCACAAGTTCGCAAACCTAGTTCTAGCTCCATTGTCAATGTTCGCTTTGCTACGAACAATCTCCGAAATCATGGGCAGACCGCCGACGAGTCCCGCTGCCAAGTTACCGACACCAATTGCGATGGTATCGCGATCCATGTTGGCCTTACGCTTCCATGGATCAAGCAACTCGATGGCCTTTGCGCTTAGAATCGATTCCAAAGTCCCAATCATGAAGAACATCAGTACCCATTGCCAAGCCACGGCAGAACCAAGTACCGAAAAGTCTGGAAGCTGAAATTGACGGAACATTCCAAAGACTTGCTTGGGCATCTCCACCAAGTATTGCTCTCCCAATGGCTCGTGAAACAAGTCCAGGAAAGAGCCCAACGGAATCGCTACCAGCAATACGATCAGAGGCGAAGGAATGCGTTTTGCGAAGGTTAGTTGCCTGGCGACTCGTGGCCAAAGAAACATGATCGCGGTGCTACTAATCCCGATGAGTGCTATCGCCCAGTTCGCCTCCATAAAGAATGAGGGTATCTTTCGAATCAACTCTAAAGGAGGTCCTTTTGCACTGACACCCAGAGCAACCGGGATCTGCTTCGACATGATGATCACGCCAATTGCAGCTAACATTCCGTGAACAGCAGCGATTGGAAAGAACTCGCCCACGATTCCCGCACGAAAGAAGCCGAAAGCGATTTGAAAAACTGCAGCAGTAACGGCCACAGCCAGCGTTGCGCGGTAAGCAGTTTGATCTGCACCACTCCAACCGTCGATCATCCCATCGCCACCGAAGGCCTCCACGCACCCGAGAACAATTACGATCAATCCCGCCGCAGGTCCCTTGATCGTCATTTCTGAGTTACTAATGATCGGCGCGATGATCGCACCAACAATTGCAGTGAAGATTCCAGCCAAGGGCGGAAAGCCGCTCGCCACGGAAATCCCCAAGCAAAGCGGCAACGCGATCAGAAAGACGAGAAAACCGGAGACAATGTCGTACTTCAAGTACTTCGAAAATCCTTCGATGTTTCCCTTGGGTTTCTCAGCAGACGAATCTGTACTTGTGGCCGATTCATTGGAGTGATTCATTTTCTAACCGACCTTGCTGAACTTGGTCTTTACCGAATTGCGATGCGTCCACATCTAGAAACTGCGAAGGAGGATATTCTAAACTTATCAACTGGCAACCTCCGAATAGCCATGGATACAGTCTTTTCCTGCTGTTACCGCCTTCCATCAGCATGCCCCCTAAGATCCGAAATGCCATTGACAATCGTAAGCGGATCTGGTGGACAGCCAGCAACGGCTGGCTCCACAAAGTCTGCTGAAGCGAATCTAAAGTAGTTCTAGCGGATTCCCAGATTCTCTGAGGATGGCAGAACCATGGGCAGATCATGAGTCGGATGCTTGATCAAGGTCGCCGAGATACCAAAGGCCTGCTTGAGATTTTCTGCCGTCAGTACTTCGTTCGGTGTGCCAATCGCCGTAATGCGACCCAATGCGATTAGGGCAATTCGATCAGCAAACAGACTCGCCAAGTTTAAATCATGCAGCGACACAACCACAGTCGCTTGCTGCTGTCGCGTAATTCGTTGCAGCAACTGCAGCGATTCAATTTGATGCTTCAAGTCTAAACCGCTGGTTGGTTCGTCAAGTAGCAACACTGAAGCTTGTTGAGCGATTGCGCGAGCCAAGATCATTCTCCGCCACTGGCCACCCGAAAGCGAACTAGCTGGTCGATCACTCAGCTCTTCCAGACACATTGCATCCAACGCATGATCAATGGCGGCTTCATCTTCTTCTGACAGCGGCAGCAACCATCCGCGATGTGGTGCTCGCCCCAGTCGCACGATGTCGCGCACGGAAAGTTCGCTGTCGGTCGTTTCGAATTGCGGCATCAAGGCGATCATCTTCGCCGCTTCTCGACGCGACCACATCTTAAGCGAACGACCTTCGAGCAGCACTTCGCCTTGGCTCAGATCCAATTGTCCCGACAAGGCGCGCAGAAGCGTACTCTTACCCGCTCCATTGGCTCCCACCAGTACAAGCAGTTCGCCTTTGCGAACCTCTAGCGACACCCCGTCCAAAGCTAAACGCTCGGCGGAGTACGCAAAGGAAACTGATTTTGCAATTAACTGAACCATACGAAATCCCTGTGCGGGCTGTTTTCGGTGCGCGGGCGTTTTCGGTCGGGTCGCGGGCGTTTTCGGTCGGGTCGCGGGCGTTTTCGGTCGGGTCGGTGCGCGGGCGTCCCGCCCGCTTTTTCGTTTTTTTTCGGGCGCGACGCCCGCGTACCTTTTCTTTTCGGGCGGGACGCCCGCGTACCCTTTTCTGGCGGGACGCCTGTGTGCACTTTCTCGGGCGGGACGCCGGCGGACCAAAGACCACCTGCAGGCCAAAGTGTACCGCTAGATCTTCTCAACCAACGTTACTAAAGATCGAATCATGCAACCCGTTCCACCAGCGTCTTGAAACGGCTTGGGCGAGTCGTAAAAGGCTGGCCCAGCAATATCGATGTGGACCCAGGGTCGCTCGCCAACAAACTCTTCCAAGAACTTAGCAGCCGTAATCGCGCCACCCCAACGGCCATCACCCATGTTTTTCAAGTCAGCAATCTTGCCTTTGACTTGCTCGCCGAAATGCTCACTCATCGGCAACGGCCAGACCTCTTCGCCCGCTTGCTGCGCGGCTTGCTGAAGTTGCGTTTGCAGTTGAGCATTATTCGTCATCAAGCCTGAGATGTCGGTTCCCAGAGCAACGACGCAAGCTCCGGTTAGCGTGGCTAGGTCGATGATTCCAGATGGATTTTCCTGTAAAGCAACATCCAGCACGTCAGCGAGTACCAGTCGACCTTCAGCATCGGTATTGTGGATTTCGATCGTCTTACCATTGCGAGCCGTTAGCACATCACCTAGACGAAAACTATTTCCGCTGACCATGTTCTCCACCAACCCAACCAACCCAACGACAGGCGAATCGACTTGAAGTTTGGCAATGGCTTGCATCGTTGCCAACACGGTCGCAGCGCCAGCCATATCACACTTCATAGTCAACATGCTGTCCGATGGCTTCAACGACAGTCCGCCACTGTCAAAGGTCACGCCCTTTCCGACCAGTGCCAACGGTGGACACTTCTTTTTCCCTGGGTAACGCAATATCAAAAGACGCGGCGGCTTGGAGGAACCTTGAGCCACACCAAGCAACGATCCACATCGCTCCTTGCGCAGACGCATCTCATCCCAGACCTCTAGTTCAAGCCCACACTCCTTGGCAACTACTGCCGCGCGAGCAGCGAAGGACTCGGGGAAGAGCAAGTTCGCAGGAAGATTCACTAGCTCGCGAGCCAATAACATCGACTGACCAACTTCCTTCGCCCAGCTCAGATCTTTCTCGCTGACTGAGAACCAACTGATTCGCTCGATGGGATTGATCGACCGATCAGCCTTCAAAATATCCTGACCATGGCAACCGTTCATCGATCCTGTAATGGCAGCTCGCGCCAAGTCCGACTGCAACTCGCCAAATTGAAATAGAACGCGAGCACGTTTCTTGGCGGAGAGCGACTTCGATGCTGCCGCGGCACAGCGATACGCTTCTGAGCAACCAAACTTCTCTGGCTTTCCGCCACCAACGACAACAAGTATCGGGCTAGACACACCAGGGACCGAATACAGCGTGGTGACCTTTCCCGTCTTCAATGAAAGTTCACCACGAGCCTGCAGATCCAGCAAGTACTGAGTTGATTGGCTGGATAGATTTAGAGCTGGTCCAGAGGGAGGCACAGAATCGTAAGCCAGAACTACAAGAGCATCGGAGTGGGCGGTCACAATCGTTTCTTGATCTACAAACATAGTCTTATCTTTTAGCATTCATTAATAACTTGGATTCACATTCGGGCACACACAGACCATCCATTCAATGTGCCCACTAATTGTTGAACGTGATTAAATTCTTCACTTACCTTCCGCGACCGTAATAGAACGCGCAGAAGATACCAGCGGCCCCCAAGAGCAGCGTTGCGGGTCTTAGCTCATGAAGGTGGGCGATGAAAAAGGTCAAGCTGCCGTCTTTGACGAACGGAAAGAGGCTCCACTCACTGAGGATTGTTGCGATGGCGCCGACAACTGCAGCGATAACGCCCACTTCAACGGACGGTCTCCCCGACATGCGGCTGGCGACCGCACCAGTGAGTGCACCTGGCACAATGATCGCGGCGATGTTAAGTTTCGCCAACCCCCAAAAAACCGCGTAGCCAAGGGCGGCACCAATAACAGCGCCAACCGCGCCGCGTATAAGTACGGTCGAATCGCCTCTCGGCTCGTTTACATTTTCCATGGGCGTTCCAATTCGTGTTTAATGAACTTACTAGCTTGGCTTCAACACCAGCTTACCTTTGAGTTGGCTTTCTTTGGCAACCGTATGAGCCTCTTGAAGTCGATGAGCTTCCGCGGCTTGGCTAAGCGGCAGGACGCGATCCACCAGCGGCTTGACCCGCGCACTCGATAGCCAGTGATTGATATCTTGTGCACAGCCGCGCTGAACTTCAGGAGACGCCTTGAACATAGCAAAGCCGTGGAGAGAACAACCTTTGACGTAAAAGGGCCCGACAGGAAACTCGGGACGAGCGGTTCTACCGGCCATCAGGACCATCCGTGCGTTTTCGCACATGCAGCTCACCGCTAAATCAAAATCCGGATCGCGCAACGTTTCCCAAAACACATTGACGCCACCGGGGCTGTATTGAGCAATCTTCTCCGCGATATTCTCGTTGCGGTAGTCGATGACGTGATCCGCTCCCAAGCGACGACACAGATCAGCCTTTTCCGATCCTCCAGCCGTGGCAATGACTTTAGCGCCCATGGCTTTAGCCATTTGAACCACCATCGAACCGACACCACCGACACCACCGCGAACAAAGATTGTCTCGCCAACCGTTAGTCTCGCGTGATGCACCAGCCCCAGATGAGCCGTAATGCCAACCAGCGCGCTAGCCGCCGCTTCTTCGTCGCTCACGTCGGCCGGTGTGGGATAGGTCCATTGAGCGTCCACCGCAATCAGTTCAGCAAAGCAACCTTGGCGGCCCATCAAGCCTTGATTGCTTCCCCAAACGCGATCCCCTTCGCGAAGTTCGCTAACACCCGCGCCAACGGCTACCACCGTTCCGGCGAAATCTGCGCCAACGATATACGGGTCGGGTAATGGCCAATAGTTGGCTCCGTTGCGAATGTAGGTATCGATAGGATTGACCGACACCGCACCGACTTTGACTAGAACTTGGCCGGGACCAGCGGACGGGTCAGGCAGATCGCCATACTGAATTTTGTCCGGCGATCCAGTTTCTCGAATGAATGCAGCTTTCACGATGGTTTATCCCTACCGATGAGACCTTTGAGCCAAGATCGCTTGAGTTTTGACTATAGTTCGGGCATTCTATCACTTGCCAAACCGTCAACATAGTACTGAAAAGCTTCAATTTGACCTCACGCCGCAAGCAATCACGAAATTCCGCACCAGCGAATAGAGCGAGCTCTTTAAGTTCGTTAAGTCTATTGGCACATGCTGCGCTCGCTGCGATCTGGATCTTTGTGTGTCTTTCGCTGGCAAGCCGCGGATACTTCGTACACACCTATTCTGTTGTAGCGCTGATACCAAGCTATTTCGAACCTCTAACAGCTAACGCCTCGTCTTGTCTTTTCTCCCTTTGCTTTGCCGGATATTGGCTACTACTTGCCTTCCGCGCAATTCAGCGAACCGATGCGACGGAAGGACCCAAGGCATTTGTATTGACAAACCCAGCGATCTTATTCGCTCTCGCTACGGCGTTACCAATGGGTCTGATCATCGCGCGCGGCATTAAGCCAACTCTACAAGCTTCCTACTTCGAAGTGCTCTGGTTTGTATTCTTTAGCGGATGGAGTTACTTCAAACTTGCCGATCGTTTGCAGAAGCCGCGAATCGTGTCTTCACACCTTAGCTTGGCAATCGTTTCTTGCTTGGTGCTTCTAACAAGTGCTCTGTGGTACTTCGAAAGCGCGAGACTCTATAGCGGTTTTATGCTTGGCTTTAACGACTTTGGCCACTTTACTCAGCGAGTCGCCAATACGGCGGCTGGTCGAGGCTTTCTGCGCGAGTCCCCGGTGCTTCCAGCTTTTTGGGATCACTTCAACCCAGGCCTGTTAATTCTTGTGCCGATCTGGAAGCTATGTCCTTCGGTGCATCTGATCTTCGTGGCACAAGCAATTGCGCTCACCAGCCCAGCGTGGGCAATCTACTTATTGACGAAGCACTTTGGAGCATCATCGACTTCGCGAGTACTTTGGTCTGTGGCTTGGTTAGTGCAACCAGTGGTTGGGCAGTTCAATCTGGCATACACCTACGGTTGGCATCCGATCTCATTAGCTATTGGACCGATGCTATTTTGCTTTTGGGCAGTTCTTTCCAAACGCTACTGGCTTGCGGCAGGCTTAGCAGTTTTGGCAATGTCGATGGAGGAAGGCGTCATCGCTGTGCTAGCTTGCTTAGCATTTGCACTGGTATTAACCAACGATTCCTTCCCAATGATCAGCAAGCGCAAGGCGATCGCTTTAGTGATAGCGTTCGTACTTACATTCGTCGCAGTATTTCGTTTCAGTGGCTTAGCGGAGTTTCAGACGGGACGATTCCACAAACTTGGCGCGAACCTTTTTGAAATTGCGATGTCCCCTGTGCAAAGACCTACCGAGTTTTGGGGACAGATCTTTCGGCCAAGGAAAGCGGCCTTTTTGCTAAGCTTACTTCTGCCCATGAATTTGTTTTTGGTGTGTCGTGGTTGGAGAATTGCCATCGCTGCCACGGTACCGCTATTCGTGCTGGTTATTTGGGATCACGCACCCGCTGCCAGCATCGCCTTCCAATACAGCAGCGCCGTATTGCCTGTTCTGTGGCTTGCCGCACTGATTGGAACAAAGAAGTACTCCGAAAGGCATGAAGCCATTAAGAGAATCAACGAATCGATCGAAATGCAAAACGACATCACCCCAAGCGCTACAACGCAAAGTGACGCACTGCGAAATGACACGCGACAAAACGACTCGCGACACAACGACTCGCTGGAAAGTAAATCAGTGGGCCGAGACCAATTCTTCGCGCCAGCCGTGGGTGCCTTGTCATGCGGAGCACTTCTAAGCTTGTTTGTCGGTGCCCTGCCCTACTCTCTTGATTCGCTGATCGATGTCAAGGGAAGAACCTACCACGATAAGCAGGCTGACTTCTCTGGCCCAATTCCAGAATTCAACCGTTCGCCGTGGAGCCAGCGAGAAGCATCAAGCGAAGCCGGCCAATGGTTGCATGGGCAATTAGAAGAAATCCGCAAGGATGGAGGCGAGGTATTGGCCACGACTCGCATCGCCGCTCATTTGGTAGGCAATCGCGATGTGGAGACGGTCGGTCAGTACTTAGAGCGACGACCGAAACTCGCTCAATTGGCAGATCGCAAGGATGAGCCTCTTCTGGCGTATCAATGGATCGTGCTTGACCAGATTGAGCAATTTCAACAATCGATCGCCCAAACCCAGACAGTCGAAGCAGAGGCCCGCAGATTGGGCTTTCAGGTACAACAGCAAAAGTACGACATCATTATCTTCCGCCGTCCAGCCGAATTGGCGCCAACCGCCGAATTGGCTCCAACTACCAATCGCTGAAAGTTGTTTAAGCACTAAACCGCTAGCCGAAGCGGTGTGTGTGGTCTGAGACGGCTACATTTCTTTTGGAATTGCCGTAAACTTGGTCATCCAACACCGCTCAACCCAAAGTCCCCAAAGTTCAGTATTTCGAGATTGCCAGAAAGTTACGAATGACCTCTACCAACCCTTCTGGAAAGCTGGTTGCCGACCAGTTGATGAATGATCCGCGAGTTCAACAGGCCGAGCAATTGTTGCAAGCCGCCTTGGCCGATGCGAAAGCTCAGTTGACCGGAGTTCGTGGCCCTCAGCCGGAACTGCAAGAGAGTTATCACCAGTTGATTGAACGCATGTTCTCAGCTCGCGGTGGTGCAACGTACTTTCGTTACCTCAGTAGCGGAGTTGGAAACGGCCCGTGGGTTGAACTGGCCGATGGTAGCGTGAAGCTGGACTTCATCGTTGGCATCGGCGTTTATGGCATGGGGCACAATCATCCCGAGATGCTGACCTCCAGCATTCGCGCCGCCTTGCAAAGCACCATCATGCAAGGCAATTTACAACAGCATGTTGATTCACTGAAAGTTAGCGAACTACTGTTGAAGTTAGCCAAGCAAGATAGCGAGAGCCCGATATCGCATTGCTTGCTGACGACCAGTGGCGCAATGGCTAACGAAAACGCTTTGAAGATCGCCTTCCATAATCGAGCTCCCGCGGATCGTGTGATCTGTTTGGAGAATTGCTTTGCAGGTCGGTCGATCGCTATGGCTCAGTTAACCGATCGTCCACAATATCGAATCGGATTGCCAACCGCCTTAGCTGTTGACTACATACCCGGCCCAGACCCCGCGAATCCTGACGAGGCCTTGCAGCGATCTTTAGCTGCGCTGGATACGCACTTGAAACGCTACCCCGGCAAGTACGCGACGTTGTGGCTCGAGTTGGTAGCTGGCGAAGGCGGTTACTACCCTGGATCGACAGAGTACTTTTCAAAGATCATCGAACGCTCAAAGCAAGACAATTTGCTGATCATCTTTGACGAAGTTCAGACCTTTGGTCGGTTGAGTCGTCCGTTTGCATTCCAGCACTTCGGTCTTTCCAAATACGCAGACATCGTTTCGATCGGCAAGATCAGCCAGTTGTGTGCGACCTTGTACGCTGAAGCGCTTAAGCCCAAGGGCCCGCTGCTCAGTCAGACTTTCACCGCAGCCACCAGCGCCATTGCAGCCGCTCAAGTCATCCTGCAAAAGATGGACGATGGACAATGGTATGGTCCTGAAGGCGAAAATCAAAAAAGACACGTCTATTTCCGAGAGCGACTTGAGCAACTGGCCGTTAAACATCCTGGCAAGATCAATGGACCTTGGGGACTAGGCATGATGATTGCCTTCACGCCCGGCGACGGCTCAACGGACACCGCGGGACGCATGGTTCACGCTTTGTACGATGCAGGACTAATGAGCTTTGTGGCCGGTAACAAGCCAGCGAGAATTCGCTTTCTTCCTCCGCCGGGCATTACACAGTTCGAGCACATCGATGCGGCCATTGAAATCATGGACCGCGTGCTAACCACTTTTGAGTAGATCGAATCCGTGTCAGCCCCCAGTCCGCCAGAGATCATCAACCAGACCATGCAATCGGATCGATTCCGCTTGCTTCAACTATGGCAGCGAGTCGGTCCGCAATGGTTGGCAGATCCTGAATGCAAAGCCTATCAAGCTTGGTCACAGTTCGCGCAGCAATCTTCGTTGCGTTTTCAACAACGCCAAGCCAGTATTCCAAAGCTTGAATACGACGACCAATTGCCGATCACTGCGCATCGAGCTGAGTTGATCGAGCTATTGCAGACTCGCCAAACAATTGTCGTGTGCGGCGAAACTGGTTCGGGAAAGAGCACGCAGCTACCCAAGATCTGCTTAGAGGCCGGATTCGGAAGGTCCGGCATGATTGGACACACGCAACCTCGGCGATTGGCCGCGCGAGCTGTGGCTTCACGCGTTGCAAGTGAGCTGGGATCAAACGTTGGCGGCTTAGTCGGCTTCAAGATTCGCTTCGCAGATGCGACCAGTTCCAATTCGTTAGTCAAACTGATGACCGATGGCGTGCTTCTCGCTGAAACGCAAAGCGATCGTTTCTTGGAGCAATATGACGTCATCATCATCGACGAAGCCCATGAACGTTCGTTGAATATCGACTTTCTGTTGGGTTACTTGCGACGCATTCAGGCCAAGCGGCGAGACTTGAAGGTCATCATCACGTCGGCCACAATCGACCCGCAGAGCTTTGCAAACCACTTTGCAGATGCGATGGGCCCTGCGCCGATCGTCGAAGTCTCTGGTCGGACTTATCCAGTGGAAATACGTTATCGACCGCCCGTCGATCTAGCCGGTGATGAAGATCTGGACGAAGAGGTTTATCAACGAGCGATTGCGCATGCCGCAGATGAATTGATCGCCGAAGGTCGTGGAGACATCCTTGTATTCTTGCCGACAGAACGAGACATTCGCGCTAACAGCAAGTATCTCAAAGGCCATTTTGCATCGCAGAATCGATCTGCCAATGTCGAAATCCTGCCGCTCTACGCACGATTAAGCCAAGACGAACAAAACAGAATCTTCGCAGCTCATGCTTCGCGACGCATCATTCTGGCAACCAACGTTGCCGAGTCGTCGTTGACCGTGCCTGGCATTCACTACGTGATCGATACGGGATTGGTGCGACTGAGCCGTTATGCGACTCGCAGTAAAGTCCAGCGACTGCCCATCGAACCCATCTCGCAAGCTTCGGCGAATCAACGCAGCGGTCGTTGCGGTCGATTGGGTCCTGGTATCTGCATCCGCTTGTATGAAGAGGCTGACTTCAACACTCGAGCGAAATTTACGACGCCAGAAATTCGGCGAAGTGACTTAGCTAATGTCATGTTGCAAAGCTACATGCTGCGACTGGGGCCGTTGGAAGAGTTTCCGCTCTTGGAGATGCCCACGCCAGAAGCAATTCGCGATGGACAACGCACCTTGCGCGAGCTGTCAGCCATCGACTCAAGGAATCAACTTACAGAAACCGGCAAGCAACTTGGCAAGCTGCCTTGCGATGTCCGCATTGCGAGGATGTTGTTGGAAGCTCATGAGAGAAATTGCTTGGCCGAAGTGATCATCATCGCCGCAGGCTTGGAAGCTCAAGACGTTCGACAACGACCGGCTGGATTGCGATCTCAGTCCGATGCGGCTCATCATCGGTTTCGCGATCCGCACAGTGATTTCTTGAGCCTGATTCGCTTGTGGGATTTCTACGAGAAGCTCAGCGAAGACCTCGGTCGCAGCCGTTTGCAGAAGGCTCTGAACCAGAGCTTTCTATCCTTTCACGGCTTTCGCGAATGGGC